>SCST01000302.1 GCA_004299465.1 Methylovulum sp.
ACCGCCACATCATGTGCACTGCTGACCATCTACGACATGTGCAAAGCCGTAGACCGGGGCATGGTGATCCAATCTGTGCAATTACTGGAAAAAAATGGTGGTAAATCAGGGCATTGGCCGCCGGCCGATCGCCCCGCCGCATAACTATTCATCATGCCCATATGGGCGATGTCATGTAGATGCTTGCCGGATTTGGTACACTATCTGGCAACTTTAAGTTCTAATACCCGATAAAATCAAAAGCAGAGATAATTATGCCGATTACGTTAAAAGACCTTGCCGATGCTTGCAATGCTCGAATCGAAGGCGGAGATCCATCAACAATCATTGAATCCGCCGCTGATATTACCGCCGCAAAAACAGCCCAGGTCACGCAACTGACGAGCACCCGCTATGCCCAGTACATTAAAAACTCAGCGGCCAGCGCCTGCTTTATTGCCGACGGCTTTGCTATCGATCATCGCCCTGAAAGCATGGCCTTGCTGATCAGTGCAGACCCTGAAATGAGTTTCATCAAAGCCGTCGAGCTATTGCATCCAGACCGGATTTACCAACGGACAATCGCCCCGCAAGCCGTGCTGGAAAGCAACGTAACGCTGGGCGACAAGCTCTACATTGGCCCTTATGCCGTTATCGGGGAAAACACCAGCATAGGCGATGACACTGAAATACTGGCCGGAGTCTATATCGGTAAAAACACCAAGATAGGTAAAAACTGCCG
Source organism: Methylovulum sp. (assembly GCA_004299465.1). Classification (GTDB taxonomy): domain Bacteria; phylum Pseudomonadota; class Gammaproteobacteria; order Methylococcales; family Methylomonadaceae; genus Methylovulum. The sequence continues at coordinate 722 of SCST01000302.1, forward strand.
CATTTATCCTTATGCCGTCATCTACGATAATGTCACCATTGGCGATAACGTCATTATCCATTCAGGCGCAATCATCGGGGCTGACGGCTTCGGCTATAAATTCAGGCATCATCAGCACATCAAGGTTCCCCAAGTCGGCAATGTCGTCATCGAGGATAATGTCGAGATCGGTGCTAACACCTGCGTAGACAGGGGCGCCTTGGGCAGCACGACAATTGGCTGCGGCAGCAAAATAGATAACCTCGTACAAATCGGACACAATAATAAAATCGGCCGGCATGTCATCATGTGCGGCCAGGTCGGCGTCTCAGGTTCATGCCGGATAGAAGACTACGCCATACTCGCAGGAAGCGCCGGTATTGCCGATCATGTCACCATCGGGCAGGGCGCCGTAGTCATGGCGCGTTCCGGCGTGGCAGGCAACGTTGGCGCAGGCACGCATGTTTTCGGCAGCCCCGCAAAAGATAAACGCGTCGCGTATAAGGAACAGGTTGCAATCAGCAAATTGCCTGAACTATTGAAAAAAGTAAAACAACTGGAAGAAAAAATTCGGACGCTTGAACGCAATAATGATTAGCGGCATGCGAAAATTTGTTTTGGGTATCCTAAACCTAAGCACCGAAAAAATAAGCGCTCACATGAATCCCGCCGGATAAGGCTTCAGTATTACGCGATGAGCATCAGCCCCGGTATCGTGTAATTAAGCTGTCATGATTCCCCTCTAAAATTGCAAAAGTGTTAAGCCGATTTCCGGCTTTCGAACAGTTATTCCGGTTAGTTATGCTTGAGAGTCAAAAAAGCCACCACATCCGCCATTCTGCTGAATTCTCCGTACCTTGTGTTCGCGATTTAACGCAACCCGTAAAACCTATCACACTGGATACCCCTGTCCTGGATGTTCTTGGCCTGTTCCAAACCCATGCCGACTTATCCGCATTACCGGTTATGGACGGCGACAATAAATATTTCGGCATTATCTCGCGGCGTAATTACCTCAATCTTATGACGCGCGCCTTTGCGCGCGAGCTTTATGCCCGTAAAAATCTCGATATTTTCCTGGAAAGCAATTCCGATATTTTTGTAGCCCCGCTGATTGCCAATGCCGAAGACCGTATCGACCAAGTGATCGTTGATTTTTTAAGCCGCGATCCGGGCATCAAATACGAAGCATTGCCGGTCGTCGGAAAAGACGGCATCATGGGTGTCGTCAAAATCGCCGACATGATGCTGAAG
>SCST01000303.1 GCA_004299465.1 Methylovulum sp.
TTCGATGCCGTTTCCCGAGTCTGCGTGTTATGCCATAACCATACGGCAGCACCTACACCGATACCCGCCGTTAATACGGACAGCCAGAATACGAGAAAAAATTTCCAGAACAAGCGTCCCATTGCGTAGCTTTAACTCCGAAGTACAATAAATAAGCAGGCGATGTCCTATAATAGCCGATCAAAAAACACCGCATGAGGTTTTTAGCGTGAATGCGTTGTTAACGCCTTGTTTTCATTATTCATTGGTAACGAAGTAAGGGCTAGGTAGTTAGGAGAATGGAACGCTGATGACGCTGATGATTAAGATAACATAAGATTTTTATAGAATTATCTGTGTTTATCCTAGTTATCCGCGTCATCCGCGTTCCATTGCATTTGATGAAGATAGGCAGACATCGCTCAAACGCGGGAAGCAGTGATTAATAAACCGATTGATAATCCATCCTACAGGAACCCAGCTATGGTGTTTAGCAACTCGTCGGCTGAAGGACGCAGCAGTCTTTCCGACAGCACTATCCTGGTTGTCGATGACCAACCCGAAAACCTGACCGTCATCGGCGAATTGCTGCGCCCGCTTTACCGGATTCGCGTGGCCAATTCCGGCGCCGCCGCGCTTCGGGTGGCCGCTACCGAACCCCGCCCCGACCTGATATTGCTTGATGTCATGATGCCTGATATGGACGGCTATACGGTGCTCGGCAGGCTGAAAGAAAACCCGGTCACTACAGGCATCCCGGTTATTTTCGTCACGGCCTTAGGGGCGGAAAAAGATGAGGAACGCGGTTTTGAACTGGGCGCCGTGGATTATATCACCAAGCCCATCAAGCCTATTGTGCTGCTCGCGCGGGTGCGCACGCGGCTGGAACTCAAACACGCCCACGATTGGCTGGCTGATCAGAACACCTTCCTGGAAGCTGAAATCACCCGGCGCATGCACGACAACCTGTTGATCCAGGATGCCAGTTTATGCGCGTTGGCGGGACTCGCGGAAACGCGCGATACCGATACCGGCAACCATATCTTGCGCACCCAGACCTATGTGGGCATTTTAGGCAGGCAGTTGCAGCAAAGCCATACCCGCTACGCGCAGGACCTGGGCGATGCGCGTCTCGCGATGATTGTTAATGCTGCGCCTTTGCATGACATCGGCAAGATCGGCATTCCCGACCATATCCTGCTGAAACCGGGAAAGCACACCGTGGAAGAGTTTGAAATCATGAAGACCCACGCCCGTCTCGGCGGCGAAGCCATCGAAAAAGCCATCCAACGGGCGCTTAAGCACCACGGCTTGTCGAAAAACGAAGCCAACCTGCCGGCCCTGGCCTTTCTCGATGCGGCACGGGAAATCGCTGCCCATCATCATGAAAAATGGGATGGTTCGGGTTATCCCGAGCAACTGGCCGGAGAGGCTATCCCGCTTTCCGCGCGCTTGATGGCGCTCGCCGATGTCTTTGATGCGCTGGTATCGGTGCGCATTTACAAACCCGCGATGCCTCTCGTCCAGGCCCGTGACATCATTATTGACGGGCGAGGCCGCCATTTCGATCCTGATGTGGTCGATGCCTTTCTTGTTCGCTACGCCGAGTTTACCGAAATTGCCCGGCGTTACCGGGACGATGTCGCCAATGCATAATTATTCGGCAATTTTTTACGTCATCCTGCGCGTTATCGGGCGGGCCATGCTGACAAGCTGTTTTTTAGCGGCTAATGCCTGCAGCGAATCGGATGAGGCAAGCTATGCGCCGCAATACGGCGACCGGCCGCCTGCGCTTAAACAAAATTA
>SCST01000304.1 GCA_004299465.1 Methylovulum sp.
CTATGTAACTATTTTTACAACGCAGAAAATGGACAAAAAGACCAGCGAGTTGGGTATATTCTTCGCCGGAAATCGCCTAACTGCGACAACCTGGCTTCCCAGCCTATGGGAAGCCTTGCTTTATACATTTGCTGTCAATTATTAAAGGAAAAACCATGAGTAAATTAGTTGAAGAAGTGTTATCCGCAAATGCCGGATATGCTGCAGGATTTGGCGATAAAGGCGATCTTCCGTTGCCTCCGGGAAGAAAATTCGCCATTTTGACCTGTATGGATGCGCGCCTGGACCCGGCAAAATTTGCAGGCCTAGTTGAAGGCGATGCGCATGTCTTCAGGAATGCGGGCGGCAGGGCGACCGATGATGCCATTCGTTCATTAGTCATTTCTTACAAATTGCTGGGCACAAAAGAATGGTTTGTCATCCATCACAGCGATTGCGGAATGGAAATATTCAATAATGAAATCATCGCTGAATTGCTGGAAAAGAGCCTGAAAACATCGACTCTCGACGCCTCCGGTTGGCATGATAGCGGCATTGGACCTGGCACAACGGACGGCAAATTCATCCAATGGCTGCCGATCAACGATCAAAAACAAAGCCTTATTGACGATATAAAGCGCATCCGTAACAGTCCTATGGTTCCCGCTGAAATACCTATTTATGGCTACCTCTACGATTGTAAAACGGGAAAATTGCTTGAAGTACCTGAGGCCGGCAAGGCTGGAAAAGCACTGGATGGCTGTCCCAATGACTGATCATAATCTTTTTCACGCCGGTGAACTTGAAATGCAGCAATTGGCCGGCGTACAGGCGATCGCAGCGCGAACAGGCAACCTCATTGAGGGCTTGGTGCCCTCGCGTGCGATGGACTTTATCCGGCAACAAACCGTCGCCTGGATTGGGATTGATGATGGCGAAGGGCTGCCTTGGGCTTTCCCGCTATTCGGCCCGCCCGGATTCATAAACCCAAATACAGGAGAGTTGCTTGAAATCGAGCTAAACGAGCACTTTCCCATCCCCGACCGCTGGCTGGTTAATTTGCAGAAAGGCAAAGCTATCGCTTGCTTGCTTATTGAATTATCAACGCGCCGCAGGCTCAGGATTAACGGTACTATCAGGGAAATCAATGATCATCGCCTACAGGTAGAAGTCCGGCAAGCTTACCCTAATTGCCCGAAGTACATCAGGAGAAGGGAATTGCTGGAAAATCCCGCTTACTGTAAATTTCATTTCAAATCGCAGGGACAAGTTATTAACGAACAACTTGAAAAGCTTATCAAGCAATCCGATACGGCATTTGTTGCGAGCCTTGGCCCCAATGGCGCCGACGTATCGCACCGCGGAGGGCCGCGCGGCTTCATTAAATGCCAGCCTCCCGGCAAAATTACCGTCCCTGACTATCAGGGCAACAATATGTTTAACACCCTCGGTAATTTTAAAGCGAACCCATTTGGCGGACTGGTCATCGTCGATTTTAACCAAGGCTGTTTTTTGCAATTATCGGGCGACATCGAGATCATTTTTGACCAACAAAACCCGGACATAGCGACCGGCGGGACTCATCGGTTATGGGAACTGGCAATAACTAAGTGGCAATTGTTTCAATTGGAAACCGACACCCAATGGAAGAGCCTG
>SCST01000032.1 GCA_004299465.1 Methylovulum sp.
CGCATTCCGGTAGCCAGAAACCGGCAGGAGCAAAATCAAAATAGGCTTTAAAGGTTTCAATGCCGACATTGACCTGGTTGCGGACTGCTGTCTCACTGACACTGAGCAATGGCAGGAAACCGTGGGTTGCCGCGCAGGTGATTAATTCAAGCTTGCCGGTTTCCCGGTGCTTTTTAAAAGCGCTCAATAAATCACAACTATATTGGTCGTGGTAAGTATTCAGCGTATGTAGAAAAAAACGCCGGTACAGTCGCGCCAGTTGCTGATATTCCGGCTGGTTGCGGGTCCTGAGGATTTCCTTTTCCGCCAGCTCAAGTAATTTATGCAAATGCTTGAGGTAGCGATATTGCAATAACTCGTCGCGCAGCATAGTGATAAGCGTCGGCGATAATGACAGCGTTAGCCGATAGTTCACCTTATCCCTCTGCAAGCGGTCAAGGACGCCGATTAACGGGATATAGCACTCGGTAATCGCTTCGAACAACCAATTTTCTTCAAAAAAACTATCGTGTTCAGGATGCCGCACATAGGGAAGATGGGCGTGCAGGATGATGCTAAGGAATCCTTTTTCCATTACGACTACTTATTTTTCCTGGCCGGAGGCATTTTTATTATGACAATAAAATATTTCAGACGCGTTTGTCTTGGGAATGGTGTGTTCGTTCGACGACAGGGATGCCGGAGCTACGACCCCAAGGACGGGGGAGGTAGAGCAATTGCCGAGATCGGTTGCCGAAATCGCTTGTTCGGACATGAGGCTTTTCATTTTGGAAAAAAACAATATCTCGTTGTCCCGGTCTTTTTTTGCGCGTAATTCGTTATCAAAGTCCTTTTTATAATAGATGTCGCCAGCCCCGGCATCGGGCAATACGGGTTCATAATAAAGCGTTTCGGCGGCGTTAATGGGGCTTGTGTGGTTTTGCAGCGCGGGTCCGGGAATGCCCTCAGCAGCAGAAAGCTTTGCCCTGCGTTGTTGAATAGGCGACGCCCTCATTTTGTCAAAAGGGACATGGATGAGGTTGGAATCGGCGAATACCGTCAGGCTGTTGTCCGGATAAAGCCGGCCGATGACTGCCGAGTAAGCGGTGCCGTCGATGGGCAGGCGTATTTTTTGCCGGGACTGGAAGGTATCCAGAGCGACATCAAACCATATTTTTGTGTTGCTGATGGCTGCGTTTTCATCGGGTCGCCAGTAAATCCTCAAGATCAAGGGATTAGCCGACTCTTCTTTTAATCCAGTGATGTTTTTATCGTCGCCAAGATTCCAGTAAGCATAAAGGTGACTGGGATCGACGGGCAGGAGAACAAGCTCCGGGGTACCGGTTGACATATTCGGTGCATATTTCCGGCTGATTTCCTGGCTGATTTCAAACATCTCTTGAGGCGAAAGCCGGATGCGTGAATGATGGCCGGCATGAAGAAGGGAATTTATCGGTTTTTCGCCGAATTTGCGTGGGGCATAGCGGCTGGGGAAAGCATCGGGCGGGAAAGCGGGGTCAGTTGATGCATTGGGCGCGAATTTGCGGCTGATTTCCTGGCTGATTTCAAACAGTTCTTCCGGTGAAAGCTTAATTTGGGTATCATACCGCGAACGAGAAAATGTCATCACTTGCCTTGATCCGTTGTGTTCGTTTTCCTAGAGTTTTTCGATACATTCCTGTCTACGGATGTGCTGCTCATCCCTAGGTATTTTAAAGCCGGCATTGAAGAAAACAGTGCTTATCCATCAGTTTTACCACCCGAATTCATTTGCAGAAGACTCTAACCTTTGGCGATTATTTTTGCAAGGCATTTTAATGGCCCCGGTTTTTTATTAACCATACTCAATTATTAAGACTATTTTGACGAGTTTATGTAAAAAATGGC
>SCST01000305.1 GCA_004299465.1 Methylovulum sp.
TGGCTTGTTTGCCGGTTTCGGTCTACAGCAATCTCATGGTAAGTTAGAGCAGGATGGTTTTGGCGGCCATGGCACAGGTATGCCCGAATTTGCCACTGAATTTGGCGGCGGCATGAATCGTGGTGATCCGCCCGGAGGCGGCGGTATGGGCGGGCCTCCCCCAATGGGGCGAGCGAAATCAGCAAGGCAGGATTTTAAACAACTGGCTATGATACGCAGTGTCACGACGGTATTCCTGGATGCGGTAGTAAAATCCGATGCATCGGCGAAGAAATGGCTGAATGCTAACGACACTGCGTTATGGTTGGGTAGGTCGGCCACATTGAAAAATAAATGAGCTGCGAATAACACAAGCGGCTGCATGCCATCAGGGGTATGAGGTAGAGCAATGCAGGAACAGCGTAACGGCGTGCCGAGGACACGAAGTTTTTACCTTGATTTTCTTCGTGAACCTTGTGAGCTTTATGGTGCTAATCAACTAAAAAGTATGAAAAAACCTGTAATACCTGTAAGCGCGTTGCTGAAATCCTTTATGATCCTGTTTTCGGTGACGGCCTGTATGAAAGTAGGGCCGGATTACCGGCGGCCAGAGACCACGATGCCTGCAAGCTGGGGTACTGAACTGAAGCCGGTCGATGCGGCAGCCGCCAAACCGGACGGGCTGGCCCGTTGGTGGCGCGTTTTCAAGGACCCGTTGCTGTCTGAACTGGTCACGAAAGCGGAACTGCATAATCGGGATTTGCAGCAGGCGCGGGGCAGGGTGCGTGAGGCGCGCGCCAGGCGCGGCTTGGCCCAGGCCAACCTGTTCCCGACGATTACTGCCAACGTTTCCGCGAGCCGCATAGAAAACAGCGAAGAAGCCGGTCTCGGCGGCGCCAATGAATTATATGCGAACAGTTTCGACGCCGGCTGGGAAGTGGATGTGTTCGGGAAAAAACGGCGGGAGATAGAATCCGCCGACGCCGGCCTGCAAGCCTCGGTAGAGGATTTGCGCGATGTACTGGTCAGTCTTTATGCTGAAGTTGCGCTGAATTATGTCGAAGTGCGTTCCTTTCAGGCCCGGCTTGCGATTACCGAAAGCAATTTAGTCGCGCAAGATGAAACTTACCAGATTACGCTATGGCGCTATCAAGCCGGGCTGACGACGCAACTGGATGTAGAACAGGCCAAGTTAAATAGGGAGACGACGCGCTCCGGCATTCCGACCTTGCGTAGCGGCATGGAGCAAGCCAAGCAACGGCTGGCTATCCTGCTGGGACAGCCACCGGCGGCGTTAACGACCGTCCTCGCCGAGGCCAAGCCGATTCCGGTAACGCCTTTATCGGTCGCCGTCGGAATTCCGGCCGACCTGTTGCGCCAACGTCCCGATGTGCGCCGCGCAGAACGTAGGTTAGCGGCGCAAACTGCGCAAATCGGTGTCGCCAAAGCGGCCCGCTATCCTAACCTGAGCCTATCCGGTTCGATAGGCCTGGAGTCGCTGGCCTTCGGCACGCTGTACACCGCCGGCGCAAAAATGGCCCAGTTGGCGGCGAGTTCAGCCTTGACCTTGTTCGATGCCGGACGCATCCGCAAAAATATCGAGATCCAGACCGCCTTGCAGGAACAGGCCTTGGGATTGTACGAGGCCGCGGTGCTAGCGGCGTTAAAGGATGTCGAAAATGCCCTGGTCGCCTACGCCCAGGAACAAACGCGCCGCGATACCCTGCAGGACGCCGTCAAGGCTGGACAACAGGCCGTGGAGCTGGCAGAAATGCAGTACCGTTCAGGCATCAACGACTTCCAGCCGGTGTTAAGCTCGCAAAAATCGCTGCTGACCGTACAGACTCAATTGGCGGCCAGCGACGCTGAAGTCGCGTCTAACCTGATTCGTCTTTATAAAGCGTTGGGCGGCGGTTGGACCTTGTCTTTGTAGGATGCGTCGCGCGCGCCTTATACATCCATGCCGCGCGAGTGCCTCAAGGCGCGCACGGTGCGTCCTGCTCGCGTATAAAAATGAGCATAGAACACAGAAGCTCCAAACGTTTTGATTTTGCCGTTATCCTTGAGACCGCAATAAACCCTGCGGACGGGATAACATACCCCGTCCGGCATCCAGATACCCTTTTCCAAGCAACTACATTCATTAAAACGGCATGATTGATCAAAACAGGCAAGCAAAACAGGATATTGCTAAAACCCTGGGCTTAGGCGACCCGAATCTGCCGCACGCACTGGGAAAAAAACACCGGCTATGGATTATCGCGATGCTGGCCGTTGCCGCTGTAATCGCGTTATTTATCCTCCAAAGCCGCCCGAAACCGGTGAGCTATACGACGGAGCAAGCCAGGCGCGGCGACCTCATCGTGACGGTCAGTGCGACCGGCACCCTGGCACCCGTCAAGGAAGTCGAGGTCGGTATCGAAGTGTCGGGCACCATCAAACACGTAGAGGCCGATTACAATGACCGGGTAACGGTGGGACAGGTCCTGGCGCGCCTCGATACGACGCGGCTTGAGGCGCAAGCCTTGCAATCCAAGGCGTCTTTGGAGTCGGCGCAGGGGAAGGTTTTGCAGATACAGGCCGGTTTGCAGGAAGCCCGCGTAAAAATGGCGCGCTTGGATAAAGCGCTGGCATTAAGCGGCGGCAAAGTGCCCTCGCAATATGAACTGGATACGGCCAAAGCGACGTTGGCCCGCGCCATCGCCGATGAAGTCAGTGCCAAAGCCTCGGTGGCGCAGGCGCAGGCGGCCCTGGCTGTCAACCGCACCGATCTTGCCAAAGCCGTCGTGCATTCGCCGATTAACGGCGTGGTGCTGGAGCGTTCGGTAGAGCCTGGGCAAACCGTCGCCTCCCAATTCCAGGCGCCGGTATTGTTTACGCTGGCCGAAGACCTGACCCAGATGGAATTACAGGTCGATGTCGATGAAGCCGATGTGGGTCTGGTCCGGGAAGGCCAGGACGCGCAGTTTAGCGTCGACGCCTATCCCGACCGGATGTTCCCGGCGCGTATTACCCAGGTCCGCTTTGGCGCGCAGACGGTCGAAGGCGTCGTGACGTACAAAACCGTGCTTAAAGTCGATAATTCAACACTGTCGCTACGTCCCGGCATGACGGCGACCGCCGTGATTACCGTCAACAAGAAAACCAATGCCTTGCTGATTCCCAACACGGCGTTGCGCTTTACGCCGCCGGCATCAGAGGTCGATGACGAATCCCAAAGCGGCGGTTTAGTCAGCGTGTTGCTGCCGCGTATGCCGCGCCAGAAACCAAAAACTGCAGCTGCGGCGGCGTCAGCGAGTAAAGAGCAGCAGGTCTGGACCGTGCGTAATGGCGAACTGGCCGCCGTGACCATCAGCAAAGGCGTGACGGACGGCATCGTTACCGAAATTGTCGGCGGCCCCGTGACGGAAGGCATGGCCTTGGTCACCGACAGCAGTGTATCCGGCCAGTGAACGCGCCATTGATTGAACTTCGCGCCGTGACCAAAACCTACGGCATCGGTCTCGCCGCGATGCAGGCCTTGCGCGGCATCGATCTTCGCATCCGGCAAGGCGAATTCGTCGCCGTGATGGGCGCGAGCGGTTCCGGCAAGAGCACCTGCATGAACATCCTCGGCTGCCTGGATACGCCGACGACGGGCAGTTATTTATTCCAGGGCATCGAGGTCGGGGCGCTGGATCGCAGCCAACGCGCCTTGCTCCGCCGCCATTACCTGGGTTTTATCTTTCAGGGTTTTAATTTGCTCAATCGCACATCGGCATTGGAAAACGTCGAATTGCCGCTGATATACCGCGGCACCGCCGCCGCGTCAAGACACCGGGCTGCACGCCGGGCTTTGCAGGTGGTCGGCCTGTCGGATTGGGAAAACCACACGCCGGGCGAACTTTCCGGCGGCCAACAGCAACGTGTCGCAATTGCCCGTGCGATTGTGACCGAACCCGTCGTATTGCTCGCCGACGAGCCGACCGGCAACCTGGACTCGGCGCGCAGCATCGAAATCATGGAATTATTGACGTCGTTCAACCGCGACCAGGGCATCACAGTGATCATGGTGACGCATGAAGCGGAGATGGCGGCGTATGCGCAGCGTATCGTGCATTTCAAGGACGGCCTGATTGCAAACGACCACGCTCAAGAGGGTGAATAGTCATGCTTGCCAATGCCTTATTACTGGCCTTACGGGAACTGCGGCGCAATATGATGCGCTCGTTTTTGACGATGCTCGGCATTATTATCGGCGTTGCGGCAGTCATCACGCTGGTTACGCTGGGCAGCGGCGCGACCCGGCAGGTGACGGCGCAGATTGCGAGCCTCGGCAGCAATCTGCTGATGATCACGGCGGGCAAGCGCATGGGGCCGGGCCAGATTTCCGGCGCGCCGCTGTTTAAAGTAGCCGATGCCGAAGCGATTGCGCGTGAAGTCCAGGGACTTTCAGCCGTCGCGCCGCTGGCCTCGGCGGCAACTACCGCTATCGTGGCGAATGAAAACTGGTCGACGGGAGTAACCGGCAGCACCGAAATGTATTTTACGGTCAGCAACCGGCAGATAGCGGAAGGTCGTATCTTTAGCGCCGGCGAAGCGCGCGTGGGTTCCGCCGCCTGCGTCATCGGCGAAACGGTGCGCGCCAAACTGTTCGGCAAACGGAGCCCGGTCGGCAGTTCGATCCGCTTGCAAAAATTGTCCTGCCAGGTCATCGGCTTGTTGAAGGCGAAAGGGCAATCGACGATGGGTTCGGACCAGGACGATATTATCGTTATCCCGCTACGGACTTTCCAGCGCCGCATCGCCGGCAACCAGGATGTCAGCCTGATCCAGGTATCGGCCAGGGACGGCGTTTCAACGGACTGGGTCAAGCAGCAACTCGAAGTATTGATGCGGGCACGCCGTCATCTTGCCGATAATGAAGAAAACGATTTCAGCGTCATCGATATGAAGGAAATTACCGCGATGCTGTCCAGCACCACGCAGATGATGACAGGCTTGTTAAGCGCGGTTGCCGCGGTCAGCCTGCTGGTCGGCGGTATCGGCATTATGAATATCATGCTGGTTTCGGTGACCGAACGCACCCGGGAAATCGGCATACGTCTTGCTATCGGCGCACTCGAGCACGAGGTGCTGTTGCAGTTTTTGGTCGAAGCCGTTGTGTTGTCGTCATGCGGCGGCCTGATCGGCATTACGCTGGCGCTGATCAGCTCCGCGGCGTTGGCCGGCGTTTTGCAGGTGCCGTTTATTTTCAACCTACCGATTGTGCTGGTTGCGTTCCTGTTTTCCGCTTCGGTAGGCGTGGTCTTCGGTTATTTTCCGGCGCGCAAGGCGGCGCGGCTTGATCCTATCGAGGCTTTGCGGCATGAATGAGAAGGCTTTGCGGTTCAGACTGGGTACAGCCCCCTTTAGTTGTGTTTAACGTGTATCATATTTCTGAAGTGTAGGGCGCGCCGCGCGCGCCTTCCCCGGACGTATAATGTGCCGGTTCCCTGGTGGCGCGCGCGGCGCGCCCTACAACGCTTCGTGGTGAATAATATGTTCCCTCGAATATAACCTCGTATGCATCGCGTACCCTTTTTAAATTTATAATTCAAAACAGACAACAGCAGGTCTCATGTTTCAAACCACACCTCCCTCCGTTGCGCGTATCGCTTTAGCCAGTTTTATCGGTACTGCTATCGAGTTCTACGATTTTTATATATACGGCATGGCTGCGGCATTGGTTATCGGTCCGGTGTTTTTTCCCGGTGGCAACCCGACAACGCAAGCGCTCAGCGCCTTTCTTACGTTTTCCGTGGCGTTCCTGGCGCGGCCTTTGGGTGCGATGCTGTTCGGGCATTTCGGCGACCGTATCGGGCGTAAGACGACCTTAGTCGCATCGCTGCTGGTCATGGGTGTATCCACGACATTGATCGGCTTGTTGCCGGGCTATGATGCGATTGGCGCATGGGCGCCAGCCCTGCTGTGCCTGTTGCGTTTTGGCCAGGGCATAGGCTTGGGTGGCGAATGGGGCGGCGCGGCGCTGCTGGCGACCGAGAACGCGCCGGCCGGCAAGCGCGGCTGGTACGGCATGTTTCCGCAACTGGGGCCGCCGGTGGGTTTTTTGCTGGCGACGGGCAGTTTTTTGCTGCTTGCCAATTTATTGACTGAGCAGGCGTTTAAGGACTGGGGCTGGCGGCTGCCGTTTCTTGCCAGTTCGGTGCTGGTCATCATCGGCTTGTATGTGCGCCTGGCATTGGCCGAAACCCCGGTATTCGCCAGAGTGTTGCAGCAACATCAACAGGTAGGCCTACCGCTTCGCGACCTACTAAAAAATTATATTGTCCCGTTGGCTCTGGGCGCGTTGGCGATGGTTATCTGCTATGCGCTGTTCTATATTTCCACGGTGTTTTCGTTGAGTTACGGCACCGCCACGCTGCATATCCCGCGCCAGCAGTTCCTCGGCATGCTGTGTGTGGCGGTGCTGTTTATGGCCGCCGCTACGCCGCTGTCCGCATGGGCAGGCGACTATTTCGGGCGTCGCCCCGTTTTGCTCGTCGCCGGCGGCGCGGCCTTCCTGTCCGGTTTCGCGTTAAAACCGATGCTGGAAAGCGGTTCGCCGATGCTGATCACCGCATTCCTGTCATTGGAGCTGTTGCTGATGGGCGCCACCTTTGCGCCGATGGGCGCGTTATTGCCGGAACTGTTTCCCCCGGCGTTACGCTATACCGGTGCGGGTACGGCTTATAATTTGGGCGGCATCCTGGGCGCTTCGTTTGCGCCGTATATCGCGCAACGCCTGGTCGCCGAGGGAGGGCTGGCCTGGGTTGGCGCTTATGTGTCATTGGCGGCGGCTATCAGCGTGTTTGCCGTGTACATGATGCGCGAGACCCGTGACAATCATTGGTTGTAAATGGGGGGGATGTTTTTTCGCGCTCCGAACGGGATTTCAAGGTTATATCGAACGCGCCCTCTAATGAAAGCTAAAGCACTATTCAGCCAAAGCCATAAATGGCGAGACGCGAGTTACCGGCCTGAAACACACAATATCCTGGAAACGGCTAACAATAACGGAGTGCAAACCTTTATAATTGCGGCTTGCTTCGTTAAGGACAGTTATTGACATGAATTTTATACTTTTGGGCCTAGCCGCACTGTTTTTGCCCACCATCGCTATTGCCGATGAGGGCGTGGCAACTGCCGCCGTCAGTTTGGATTTAACCCACCACGTTATCGGTTATCTTTCCGTCATCGTCACGATAGCGGCTTATATTGCCGCAATGTCGGAAGAAGTGACGGAACTGCGCAAATCCAAGCCTATGGTGCTGGGTTCGGCTTTAGTCTGGTTTGGGATTTGTATTTACTACGCACTGCATGGACAAGCGAAAATAGCGGCCTTGGCTTTTGAAAGCAACCTGCTCGCTTATATCGAGCTGCTGTTATTCATCCTGGTGTCGATGACTTACCTGAATACGATGGAAGAACGCGGTGTTTTCAATGCCTTACGGGTTTATTTGCTGAGCAGGCAGTTTAGTTACCGGCAGTTGTTCTGGATAACCGGCGGCTTGGCTTTTACGTTATCCACCGTAGTCAACGGCCTGACGATTGGTTTATTGATGGGTTCAATCGCGCTGGCGGTGGGTAAGAAAAAACCTGAATTTGTCGCGCTGGCTTGTGTTCATATCGTTTCTGCGACCAATGCCGGCGGTACGTTTAGCCCATTGGGCGGTATTTCGACCTTGTTTGTTTGGCAACGGAAGATTCTGGACTTCACCGAGTTCTTCTCGTTAGTGGTTCCCTGCCTGGTTAATTTCCTGGTGCCGGCCGTCATCATGCATTTTTGGGTGCCCAAAGAAACGCCCGACGCGATCCAGGAAAAAGCGGTGCTGCGACGTGGCAGCAAACGCATTATCTTTTTGTTTATTTTGACCTTGGCGATTACCGTCAGCGCAAACGTGTTGCTCGAACTGCCGCCGGCTGCGGGTATGATGACTGGTTTGGGTTTGTTGCAGTTTTTCAATTTTTATCTGAGTAAAACGGCTAATGTGCAAGAAAGCGATTTTGCCCACATGTACCGATTTTTTAACGTGGACGTCCCTAAAGCGAATAATTACCGGACTTTCGACGTATTTAAAAATGTCGGCAATGTCGATTGGGATACGCTGTTGTTCTTTTATGGTGCGATGATGATTATCGGAGCCATCGGTTTTGTCGGTTACCTGGATGCGATCGCCCAGTTTTTATTCGGACAAATCAACCCGACCTTGGCCAATATCATGATCGGCCTGTCATCGGCTTTTGTCGATAACGGCACGTTGATGTTCGCCGTGCTAAACATGCACCCGGATCTTCCGCCCGGCCAGTGGTTGTTGCTGACCTTAACCCTGGGTGTTGGCGGTAGCCTGCTGGCTATCGGTTCCGCGCCCGGTGTCGGTATGCTCGGCCATATCAAAGGTTATTATACGTTTATCGGCCACATGCGTTGGATGCCGGTCATTTTACTGGGCTATTTTGCCAGCATCGCCGTGCATTTCTGGATTAATGCGCGGTATTTTTAACGCTTCAGATTTTTATTTATGCGGATATAGTTATGAAGGCTGTG
>SCST01000306.1 GCA_004299465.1 Methylovulum sp.
GATGCGATTGTCGGCGCGCCTAAACAAATTCATGCCGTAGTCGCCGATGCCTGTATAGCCTGCGAGAAATGCGTGGCCGTCTGCCCTACCGAATGCCTACAAATGCACCCGGTTGAAGTCACGTTACGCAACTGGCGCTGGCCTAAACCGACCCTGGATATTCCGGCGCGCACACCAGGCATCAGGAGCAATGCATTATGTTAAACTTATTCGGCTCCAAACGCATTCGCGGCGGCGTTCACGCCGAAGAGCACAAATCGCTGACCTCGGCGCAAGCTATTGCCACTGATTTCCCATTGCCTAAGCGCCTGTATATCCCTGTACAACAGCATGTCGGCAAGCCGGCCGAACCGGTTATCAAAGTCGGCGAACAGGTGCTGAAAGGCCAATTACTGGCCCACAGTCAGGGCATGGTATCGGCGCCTGTCCATGCGCCCAGTTCCGGCATTATCATTGATGTCAACGAGTACCCAGCACCCCACCCTTCCGCATTACCGATACGCACTATCGTACTGGAAACCGACGGCAATGATAAATGGCTTGAGCCCATACTGGTTGCAGACCCGTTTACGCTAAGCCCTGAAGACATCAGCCTCAGGGTCGGCGCGGCGGGAATTGTCGGCATGGGCGGCGCCACGTTTCCGACGGCGGTCAAACTCAATATGGGCCGTGAAAACAAAATCCATACCTTGCTGATTAACGGTGCCGAATGCGAGCCTTACCTGACTTGCGATGACCGCCTGATGCAGGAGCGCGCCGAACAAATTATCGACGGCGTGCGCATCATGTTGCACGGCATGGAAGCCGGCGACGCAATAGTTGCGATTGAAGACAATAAGCCCGAAGCGTTTACTGCAATGCTGACCGCGGCCCTGCCCTATCCCTTTATCAGCGTGCGGCAGATTCCAACCCGCTATCCTATGGGTTGGGATCGGCAATTGATACGCTATATCACCGGCCTGGAAGTGCCGGTCGGCAGCCGTTCATCGGAAATCGGCGTGACCATACACAATGTCGGCACCGCTTATGCCGTGCACAAAGCCATCCGCCACGGGCAAGCCCTGGTCAGCCGGATAGTCACGGTGTCCGGCGGCGCGGTTATAAAACCCGTAAATGTCGAGGTGCCGCTGGGCACGCTGATCAGCGACTTATTCAATTTCTGCCATGTGCGACCCGACATTACCGCCCGCATCATCATGGGCGGCCCGATGATGGGCGATTCACTGCCGCATATCAACCTGCCTGTCGTCAAAGCCACCAGCGGCATCCTGGCCTTAACTCAAAGCGAACTCAAGAGCGCCGACGAACAACCGTGCATCCGTTGCGCCCGTTGCGTCAGCGTTTGCCCGGCAGGCCTGTTGCCTTTAGACATGGCCAACAATATCCGCAACAACCAGCTCGATGCAGCGGTTGATTTAGGGCTGAAAGACTGCATCAGCTGCGGCACCTGTTCTTATGTCTGCCCATCCAATATCCCGCTGGTGCATTATTTCAAATACGCATCCGGCGAAGTCATGGCCAGGCAGCAGGCGCAACATAAATCAGAGCAAACCAAACGCCTGATGGATGACCGCAATGCCCGCATGGAACGCATCGCGCGGCAACAGCAGGAAGAAGAAGCTGCGCGCTTGGCGGCAAAGGCCGAACGCGAACGCAAGAAAGCCGAACAAGAGGAAGCCGCATGATAGCGTCGATTAAACTCAAAATGGCCAGCGGCGCCCATGCTGGCGCCAATACCTCGGTCAGCGAGATCATGACGCAGGTGATGCTGGCCATCGCACCCGCTACCGCGCTGGGCATATTCTGTTTCGGTTGGCCTGCGCTTAACCTGTTTGTTATCACCGTGCTGTCGGCGCTGCTGTTTGAAGCGTTCTGCCTGCGTCTGGCAGGCAAACTTGCCAAACCGGTGCTGATGGACGGCTCTGCGATCCTGACCGGCTGGCTGGTCGCGATGACCCTGCCGCCGTGGGCGCCGTGGTGGATAGGCGTGGTCGGCTCCGGCATCGCGATTATCCTCGGCAAGCAGGTATACGGCGGCCTGGGGCAAAACCTCTTTAACCCGGCGATGCTCGCGCGGGTCGCGCTACTGATTTCGTTTCCCATCGAAATGACCACCTGGACGAACGTCGCGCCGCTGTTTTCGTCGCATGCGCCCAATTTGGCCGAAAGCTGGGCGATTACGTTCTCCGGTATCGGCAGCTTCGGGCCTATCGACGCGACAACCGGCGCGACTACGCTGGGTTTTGTCAAAACCGAGTTCTCGCAAAACCGTGTATTGCCCGGCATCCTGAAAGATTATTCCGGTGTGCTCGATGTTATCGGCTGGACACGCGGCAGCCTGGGCGAAACATCATCATTGTTACTGGGCTTGGGCGGCATCTGGTTGATCCGCAAGGGCGTAATCCAGTGGCATATCCCGGTCGCATTACTGGCGACGGTTACCATATTGTCCAGCCTGTTCCACTGGTCGGACAGCCAACATTACCTGAGCCCGTTCGTGCATTTGAATTCAGGCGCATTAATGTGCGTCGCCTTCTTTATCGCAACCGATTATGTCACGTCGCCGAACACGCCGGCTGGACAACTGGTATTCGGCGCCGGCTGCGGCCTGCTG
>SCST01000307.1 GCA_004299465.1 Methylovulum sp.
GACCAGGGCAATGACAGGCAGCATATATTAATGAACCATTAAAGCGGCAATCGTGCCGTCTTTTGCGTATATGTAAACGGTATTATCTACCACGACGGGTTTGGCCTCGATGGCGCTGTCGGCTACCTGGACGCGGGCTAGCTGCCTGCCGTCCGAGGTGCTCAGCCAGTGGACATAGCCTTCAAAATCGCCGACGACGACGTAATTGTCATAAACAGCAGGCGCCGATAGCCTTCTTTGGTGCAAATCCTGTTGTTTCCATAATGATGAGCCGCTACGCTGGTCCAATTGCCAAACATGGCTTTCAGAGTCCGATAAATACAAATAACGCCAATCGTTGCTTAAGCCGCTATGCGAGGAAATCGTCTCATTACGCCACAAGACATCGCCGTCCAATATAGAAACGGCGCTGACCCCGCCATGATAGCTCGCAGTATAAATAACGCCGGCCGCTTCTATCGGGTCGACATCCAGGTCTACCAGCCTTTCGACTTCGGAACGGCCTTTCGGGATAGCTACGCTGGTTTCCCAGACATATTTGCCGTCCGTTAAACGCAAGGCCATTAATTTGCCGTTATCGTAGCCACCGATCACATTATCTTCGACGATAACAGGCGTTCCGGTGCCGCGTATACTTAAAGGCGGTACGTTGATCTCATAGCTCCACAATTTTGCGCCCGTTTTTTCGTTTAATGCACTGACATTGCCGTCGGTTGTACGCACGACGATGATGCCGTTAGCCGCAACCGGCACCGACAAGACTTCGCTGGACACTTTGGCTCGCCATAATTGGGCGCCGGTCTCGCTGTTTAACGCGATGACTTCCGCGTCACTGGACCCGATAATAACCGTAGCCCTGCCGACGCCGGGGCCACCGGAAAAATGCGCGTCGGTTTCCGTTTCCCAGAGCAGGTCGCCGGTTTTCAAGTCCCTGGCCTGCACCAACCCCTCTCTATCGGCGGCAAGTATTTTTGCGTTACCGATAGCCGGCACCAGTTTTAATGCCTGTTCATCGGCACCGACACCGACCGATTCTTTCCAGACGACGTCGATTTTTATCTCCGGTTCATAGTCGGCCAGCGCTTTGGGTGGATCGGTATTATCTTCGCCGCCGCTAAAATAATCGGTAATACCTGAAAAAGACTCGCCAACGCTATCGAATGCAGCACAGCCCGCCAAACTTAAACACAGTAACAAAAGCGTTAATAAGCGCATTATTTTTTACTTTCTATCCTGTAGGGCAGCGTCAAATCATCAATTTTCATTTGCAGCAAAGGCGACTGATAGCCATTTCTCAGCGCACTTTCGTACGCTGTACGCGCCTGGTCGAGACGATCCAAGGCTACGTACAAATCGCCGACCAATTCATCATAATGCCCTGAAAAACTGGCCGAAGCCGCCGGATCGACATCGTTGATCAGTTTTAAGCCCTGCTCGTATTCCTTATTCGCCAGCATTAAACGCACCAGCCTGATCCTGGCAATATTGCTTAATTCTTTATTGGATTCTGCGGCTATTTTTTCAAGAATTCCTTTTGCGCCGGCCAAGTCACCTTGTTGGGCTTTTACTTTCGCTGCCATTAAGCCGCTGTATGCCGCGTAATCCGTACCGTTAAATTGCGTACTCATACGCTCGGACAATTTTTCTACCGAATCTTTTTTGCCGGCTTCCACGGCTTTCAATAATTGGCTATATAAACCTGAGGCTTGAACCGCCCGGTCTTTTTTATAATCCTGCCAATAATTCCAACCCAGGATAACGGCAACACCCAAACCCAAGCCAATCATCGTCGCCTTGCCGTTTTCCTTCCACCAGGCTTTCAGCGCGGCAACCTGTTCTTCTTCTGTTTCGTAAATTTCCACTGTTTTTCTCTTGTCTGTTTTTAAAATCGGGCGCTTCCTGCACAGTCCGCCGCTGCCTCAGCGGACAATAAATAATCCTGTAAAAAAGCGATCGCCTGCGACTGCGACAACATTTGCTGCCCCTGTTCATCACGTAAGGATTTAATACCGACTTCGCCGCGCTCCACCTCATCATCGCCGAGAATAACAGCCAGGTCGGCACCGCTTTTATCGGCTTTTTTAAATTGGCTTTTAAAGCTGCCACCGTCCATATTCACCTGTAATTTCAATGCAGGAATGGTGTCCCTTAGCGCCTCGGCATAGCGCAAACCTTCCTGTTCGGCTTTTGCGCCGACGCGGACCATATAAACATCAACCGCTTTTGCCGTGTGCACATCGTCCAACGTTTCCATCAGCGCCAACAAGCGCTCCATGCCCATTGCAAAACCGGCGGCATGATTGGCCTTGCCGCCTAGTTGTTCGATCAGGCCGTCGTAGCGGCCACCTGCACAAACAGTGCCTTGCGAACCCAGCGCATCGGTAACCCATTCAAACACCGTCTTGCTGTAATAATCCAGCCCGCGCACCAGGCGCGTGTTGATCTCGTAGGCGATACCCTGACCGTCAAGTATTGCGGTGATCGCATTAAAATGCTGGCGGCTGTCATCGCCGAGATAGGCCATCAGTTCCGGCGCGTTCATGACGACTTCACGCATTACCGGGTTTTTAGTATCCAGGATGCGTAGCGGATTGGTATGCAAGCGGCGCAAACTGTCTTCATCCAGTTGTGAAAGATGCGCCTGAAAATACTCGACCAAGTTCTCGCGATAAACGCTACGC
>SCST01000308.1 GCA_004299465.1 Methylovulum sp.
GCTGTTCATGAACTGCTCGCCTTCGCTGACGAGGAAGGCGGCGATGGCATGCGCGGTGCCGGAATCGTAGCCCTGCGCCTTGATGACGAGGACGCCGGCGTAATCGTCGAATTCGACGCTGACGCGGGTGCGGAAATAATCGTAAAACTTCTCCAGCGTCGCCTCCTTAAACCATAAGCGCGACAGCAAGTCATGCTTGGGGTCGCTGTAATGGCTGCGCAGGTCCAGCTTGGCGTCGAGCTTCTTGAGCATATCGACGGACAGCAGGTAATCGCGCAGCAGCAATTGCTCGGTTTGGTTGCCGGACGTGGCGGAGCCGAGCAGGCTGCCGATGTCGAGGCTCTGGCCGCTGACCATATCGGTGCTCTGGATAATGACATGGGCTTCGGAGATGTAGCGGTCGGAAGCGATGAGTCCCCAATACAGGACGGACAGCAGCGCCGCGATAAACGCGCTGCCGAGCAGGCGATGCTGTTGAAAGGCGGACAACAGGCCGGAAGAGGCGGGGCTTTTCATTTCGAACGGCTTTCCTTGTAGGCTTTGAGGGCGTCGTCGATGTCGTCAAACCAGTGCGCCTTGCCGTTATCGAGAAAGATGCCTGAGCTGCAGAACTCTTTTAATGTATTTTCGCCGTGCGATACCATGATGAGGCTGGCGTGATCAGCCAAATTCTTGAAGGCGGTTGACGCTTTATTCTTAAAAGCGGCATCACCTGTCGCGGTGACTTCGTCGGAGATGTAAACATCAAAGTCAAAGGCCAGCGATAGCCCGAATTGTAAACGGGATTTCATGCCCGATGAGTAGGTTTTGATCGGTTCATCAAAGGCGTCGCCTATTTCAGCGAAATCCTGGATATAAGCCAGGCGGTCTTCAATATCGTCCTCATGTCCGTGTATGCGGCAGACAAATTTGGCGTTCTGGCGGCCCGTTAAGGACCCCTGCAGTCCGCCGCCAAAGCCCATAGGCCAGGAGACGCGGCAGCGGCGCTCGACATGGCCTTTGGTCGGCTGGTCGGTGCCGCCGATTAATCTCAGTAATGTGGATTTGCCTGCGCCGTTGCGCCCGACCAGGCCTACGCTGACATTGGGCGGTATGACGAATGACACGCCCTGCAATACCCATTTGCCGGGGCCGTGATTGGTTTTATAGCGTTTATGTATATTATCGACAAGGATCATAAGGTAATTAGTTTGGTTTCGAAACGCCGGTGCAGCGCCAGTCCGAAGAAAATAGCGACGATTGCGCATTTGTAGGTATAGCCGATATCCATTCCGGGTATCGCATGATAATACGGGGAAATGCCCACGCGGGCCGCTTCTGTGCCGTGCAGTAAGGGATTAAGCAATAACCATCCGCGATAGGGTTCCGGTACGGTGGAAACAGGAAGAACGACGCCTGAACTTATATGTAAAAGTGCACCGAAGAAGCCGAGGAAAGTCCCCATTTTAGGGATCAATTCAACGGCGACTGACGTGACGAGGCCATAACCAAGCCCCATCAGCCACATTCCGAAAAATACCGTTACTACCATGAGCGGATCGTGCGGAATAAGCTCTACCCCGAAAAAAGTGCCGCCGATACCGAAAATAATCGCTATCAGTACCGTAATAAAGCCTTCCAGCCAGGCGCGCACCAGCAAGGTATCGATCGGTTTGACTTGCCGGTAGGCAAACAGCGCCCGGTTGGCGCTTAACGCATTTTGCACTTGCCCGGAGGGCCTTTTGAACATTAAAAAAGTAACCATGCCTATTATCAGCCAGGCTTCGGTGCTAATGCCGCCGACTATACGCATGCGGATAACGGTGAATATGAACAACATGATGCCGATCTGGATGATCGGCTCGGCCAATAACCATAACCATGCAATCCGGCCTACCGACAAGCGGCTGACGGCTTCACGCAAAAAAAGGGCGTTCCATACCGACAACGTGATGGAAAGAGACGTCCTGGGGTGCGCGTAATCGTATTTTATCATTGCTTCTGCCATACGGCCGATAAGCCTGGAGTATTTGGAAATGTAATGCCGGTTTTAGTTAACGCCGGTTTTGTTATTTTCGCTGCCATTCGGACTGGTTTTTGATTGCTGCTTGAGCGTGGGTTTAACAAAATCATCTTTGGTGCGATGGATAGTTTAATGCTCGTTCGCGCATCGGCGATTAACTTAAAGAAGGATTGCTCTGCAGGTGTCATTTTTAACGAGTCTATCACGCTGCTAGAGGAATCGGCAATACTCTGCAGATAGTGTGTGGGGTAATTGCGCTAAAATCAATTGAAATTAGAATTTAGATAAGATGGCGAGTGTAAGTTTTTGATTTATAGCTGGACGGTGCGCTGAGCGATTATTGAAAACCAGAAAGAACATGATGCTTATAAAGAAAGCCGGTAAGCACTCAGCAGTTAGAAAAATGGGGCCATCTGTTTAAGCCGGGACATCCAGGAACGGCAAACCTTCCAGGTTTTGTCCCGGCTTATGTGGTGGGTAGCCGAAAAATGGAACGCAGATGAATAGGATAAGCACAGATAATTCAAAAAAATCTTACGTTATCTTAATTATCAGCGTCATCTGCGCTCCATTGCATTTGATGACTAACGATGGCATTAAGCAAGGCTTTTGCCGGCCACTTCGTAAACGTCTTTCGAGATCGCCTCGGTGGACATGATTCTTTGCAATTGCGCCGTCATTAAGGCTTGCCGGCTTTCGTCATAACGGCGCCATGAGGTTAATGCGCTGACCATGCGCGATGCAACTTGTGGATTCAGTGTGTTAAGCGCGATGATCTGGTCGGCTAGAAATTGATAGCCTTCGCCGCTTGCCGCATGAAAATGTAGGGGATTAGCCTGGCTGAAGGCCCCGATTAACGCCCTGACCCGATTGGGGTTCTTTAAATCAAAGGCCGGATGGCCGATTAATGATTGCACGGTGGCAAAGGTGTCCGGTGCGGGGCTGCTTGCCTGCAATGCAAACCATTTGTCGATGACCAAGGCTTCATGCTGCCATTGCCGGTAAAAATCCGTTAAGGATTGCCGTCTGGCGGTGTGCGGGTTATGGACCATTGCCGTCAGGGCAGCCATTTGGTCGGTCATGTTTTTGGCGGTTTTAAATTGCTGGTGCGCCCAGTTCTTAATGGCCGGGTCTTCCAATGCGCATAAGTAATTAAGGCAGGTGTTCTTGATGCGCCTGCGGCCTATCGCGCCGGCGTCAAACCGCCCGGATTCATCGCGATGATGGCTTAAATACAGTGTTTGGAACTGCTGTTGCAATTGTTCCGCCAGCGTATATTTGACAAATTCGCGGGCTTTGTGAATCGCAACAACGTCGACGACAGCCATCAGTTCGGCGAGGTAGGTTTCCGACGGCAAGTTTAGCAGCAGGGAAAAATACGATAAGTCATCCCACGGTTGTTCCAGGACCTGTTTAAAGGCAGGGACAATGACGGGGTCAAGATTCATCTCCCGGCCGTTTTGCACATCGGCGATCAATCCTGAAATAACCTGCCCTAAGAGTTGCTGGCCGGCTTCCCAGCGATTGAAGGTATCCGGGTCACGGCTTAATAAAAACGCCAGTTCTTCAGGGCTGCGTTCCATTACGAGTTTTACCGGTGCGGAAAATCCTCTTAACAGGGAAATAACCGGTTGCGTGGCTTTCGTTTCAAAAACAAACTGCTGCTCTGCCTGGGTAAGTTGCAAAATCACTTCGTCGGAAGCTTCCTGGCTGTCCTGGAGTTTACAAGGGACGACAGAGCCGTCCTGATGGATCAGGCCGACTCTTACCGGGATATGCAGTGCTTCCTTGCGCGCTTGTCCCGGTGTTGGCGGGCATTGTTGGCTAATGCTCAGTGTCAGGGTCTGGGAGCTGGCATCGTAGTCGTGCCGCACCGTCAGTACGGGGGTCCCGGCTTGTGCATACCAGCGGCGGAACTGCGTCAAATCAACGCCGTTGGCCGCTTCCATCGCATTGACGAAGTCATCGCAGGTAACGGCCTGGCCGTCATGGCGTTCAAAATATAAATCACAGCCTTTACGGAAGCCTTCGGCGCCGAGCAGGGTATGGATCATGCGTACGACTTCCGCGCCTTTTTCGTAAACAGTCAGGGTATAAAAGTTGTTGATTTCGATATAGGCGTCGGGGCGCACCGGATGCGCCAGAGGGCCGGCATCTTCGGCAAACTGGCGGGTGCGCAGGTTGATGACGTCTTCAATGCGTTTTACGGCTTTGGAGCTGCGGTCGCCGGTAAATTCCTGGTCGCGGAATACCGTAAAGCCTTCTTTCAAACTCAACTGGAACCAGTCGCGGCAAGTGATGCGGTTGCCTGTCCAGTTATGGAAATATTCATGCGCGATAACGCCTTCGATATGCTCATAGTCGGCGTCGGTTGCGGTATCGGGACGCGCCAGCACGAATTTGGTATTGAAGATATTCAAGCCCTTGTTTTCCATCGCACCCATATTGAAATGGCCGACGGCGACGATCATGTATAAATCCAGGTCGTATTCGCGCCCGTAGACTTGCTCGTCCCAGGCCATCGCATTTTTCAGCGCTTGCATCGCATGGGCGCATTTATCGCTGTCGTGTTGTTCAACAAAAATCTTGAGGCTGATGGGGCGACCGGATTGCGTCGTGAAGCTGTCACTGATGCATTCGAGCTGTCCTGCAACCAGTGCGAACAAATAGCAGGGTTTGTTAAAAGGGTCTTCCCACGTTACCCAGTGCCGGTTATCCGGTGCGTCGCCTTCAGCGATTTTGTTGCCGTTCGACAATAACACCGGGTAGCGGTCTTTATCGCCGATTAACGTGGTTGTAAAGCGCGCCATGACATCGGGGCGATCCAGGAAATAAGTGATTTTTCTAAAACCTTCCGCCTCGCACTGGGTGCATAACATGCCGTTGGACAGGTACAAGCCTTCCAGGGCTGTATTGGCCTTGGGGTTGATCTCGTTTTCAATAGTCAGTATGAACTGGCGCTGTTGCGGTACCTGGTTGATGATCAATGCATCCTGGGTTTGACTATAGTCTTGCGCGGCCAGGTCTTGGTTGTCATCGAGAACGACGCGCAGCAAGTTCAGGTTTTCGCCGGCCAGGACCAGCGAGGTGTCGCTGGACCGACTGGCTGGATTGCGCATCATCGTCAGTTTTGATAAGACCCGCGTGTTTTCCTCGTCCAGCGCAAAGCTTAGCTCGACCTTATGAACCAGGTACTCGGGTACCGTGTAGTCTTTTAAATAAATAGCTTGAGGATTCGCGTTGCGCATTAGCTGTACCTGTT
>SCST01000877.1 GCA_004299465.1 Methylovulum sp.
CTCGCGACTGTCGTAGACATAGAGTTTGCCCGGTATGATGGTCCGTTCCTCTTTTGTGGGATTGGTCCCCAAAAGTGCCGGGGTCGTGACCTGCGGTATGGTTGCGCTTGCGGTTGCTTCGTATAACAGCTTCGTTTCGTCCGGCGAAAATGCAATGATTTTTGCACTCATCGTGGCCATGTCTATAATCGGTGGCTTAAACGCGGCGAGCTTGGCTCGGTCTTTGGCATTCGTATCGTCCTGCCACTCTTTAAGAACGCTTTCGTACGAAGCTGAAATAATTTTGTATTCATCCAAGCGATTGCCCTGATAGAGTCGGACGGAAAGGGCATCTGTAACTAAAAGTTGGCTTGCATCCGGTGACCAGATCATGGTCATTTTGTCCAGGTCACTGGTGCTATCGAAACTTGCGATGTGTTTGGGGTCTCGGTTGAGGCCCAGCGGCCGGTCGGCCAGTTCATAGACCCAAATGCCGGCATTTTTTACCTCGGCTGCACTCGGTGTAAATGCCGCTGTCGTATCTTTCATTGCCGGAAACGGCACGATGTAGGCGATTTTTGTGCCATCAGGAGAAAGGAGAGGCTTGATGATGCCGGTACTGGTAAGCGGCGAGAGCGAGGGATTAGTGGGAAAGAGAAATGCGTCTGCTCGTGCAACTACTTCGCCTTGCACCCGGACCTGTTTTTCCCAGGGAATGAAGCCTTCGCGGGTGATGCGCACCGTGTACCAGCCGGGGTCCACATTGACTGAATTGTTTGTTGCCGTGCGAAGGATACCATTTATATAGATTTGTGCACCAATTGGGTCGGAGGTTGCGAGTATTAGTCCAGTAGATTTCAGCCGATTATTTCCAATATCCAGCCGGTAGCCTTTGCCATATCCAATGAGGACAGCCGCGACGCCAAGAATAGCAAAAAGGGTAACAAAAGGGATCAAAAAACCTCGAATTTTTCCAATGGCCATGTCAGTATTATACGGGAAACTATGG
>SCST01000309.1 GCA_004299465.1 Methylovulum sp.
CCGACAAACGCCAGAGCAAGTGAAAGTGCCAGCCATTGTTTTTTCATCAGGTTTCCCCACCGGAATATAGTATTTATGATAGCCCTTGAAGATGCAGGCTGCTTGATCGCTGCAGATTCTACCTTAATTAGCACGCTTAGGCGAGGCAACGATGAACCCAATTTACACCCAAGCAAAATTTATTAACAGCTCACCGCATCTTAAAAACACGCCCGCCGATCAGGGTAAGGAAATAGCGTTTGCAGGTCGCTCAAATGCCGGAAAATCCAGTGCAATCAACACGCTGACCCGGCAAAACGCATTAGCGCGAACCAGTAAAACACCCGGCAGGACGCAGATGCTTAATTTTTTTGAAATTAATACAGAGCGGCGCTTTGTTGATTTACCGGGTTACGGCTACGCCAAAGTGCCGATAGATGTCAAGCAAGAATGGCATAAGTTGATGGAGACCTACTTAACACATCGCAAGTCTTTGTGCGCAATCATTTTAGTCATGGATGTGCGCCATCCGCTCACTGAATTTGATTGGCAGATGATCGAGTGGTGCAAGCACACCGACCTGCCGCTGCATATCTTGTTGACGAAAGCCGACAAATTAACTTACGGCGCAGCCAAAAACACCTTACTGCAAGTCCAGAAAGCGCTTACGGACATTGATATTCCGCTGACCATGCAATTGTTTTCGGCATTGAAAAAAACCGGCATCGATGAGGTTCATGAGGCCCTCGATCAATTGTTCGGCAGGGAAACCGAGCTTGTAGAGGAGCAGCTGCAAGCGGATTAAGCCCAGGCTGCTCCGGCTTAAGCCGTCAACTGCAACTGCCCATCCAACTTTTTAGCGCATCAAGCGAACGGATGCTCCAGGATAATGGTTTCATCACGATCAGGCCCGGTGGACAGGATAGTCACCTTAACGCCGACGAGTTCTTCGAGGCGGCTGATATAGGCTTTGGCATTTTCAGGCAGCGCATCAAAATCAGTGACTCCAGCCGTCGTTGCTGACCAGCCCGGCATTTCTTCAATAATCGCGTGGCACTGCTCGTATTGGTCGGCACCCAAAGGTGCCGTTTCCGTAACCGAACCGTTCAGTCGGTAAGCGGTGCAGATACCGACTTTTTCAAGGCCGTCCAGTACATCCAGCTTGGTCAGGCAGATGCCGCTTAAGCTGTTGAGTTTTGCCGACTTGCGCATCGCGACCGCATCAAACCAGCCGGTGCGGCGTTTACGCCCTGTCGTCGCCCCGTATTCAAAGCCCTTTTCGCAAAGATGTTCGCCGTTTGCGTCGTGTAATTCGCTGGGGAACGGGCCGTTGCCTACGCGGGTTGAATAGGCTTTGGTAATGCCCAGCACATAATCGAAATCCAGCAGGCCCACGCCGCTGCCAGTCGCTGCGCCGCCTGCGGTCGTGCTCGATGACGTGACATAGGGGAAGGTGCCGTGATCGATATCCAGCAATGCGCCTTGCGCGCCTTCAAACAACAGGTTATTTCCGGCGCTTTGATGACGGTACAAGGTTTCACTGACATCACACAGCATAGGCTTGATCTGCTCGCCCAATGCCAGCGCCTCGTCCAGTGTTTGCTGGTAATCGACGGCGTCAACATGATAATAATGGGTCAGCATGAAATTGTGGTAATCCACTAATTCCTTAAGCTTTTCGGCAAAACTTTGCAGGTTGCAGAAATCCCCAGCCCTCAGGCCGCGGCGTCCGGCTTTATCCTCATAAGCGGGGCCGATACCGCGCCCGGTCGTGCCGATCGCCTTGCTGCCGCGCGCCTTTTCACGCGCCTGGTCAATAGCGACATGGACCGGCAGGATCAAGGTACAGGCCTCGCTGATCAACAAGCGGTTCCTGACCGAAATGCCGGCTTTTTCCAAAAACTCAATTTCTTCCATCAAGGCTTTCGGCGACAAAACAACGCCGTTACCAATCATACATTGCACGTTATCCCTGAGTATGCCGGAAGGAATCAGGTGCAAGACAGTTTTTTCGCCTTTTATAACCAGTGTATGCCCGGCATTGTGGCCGCCCTGGAAACGCACAACGGCCTGCGCCTGTTCGGTTAATAAATCAACCAGTTTACCTTTTCCTTCGTCACCCCATTGAGTGCCGATAACAATGACGCTTTTTCCCATAATGGCTCCAAACCTTAATCTAGGGGTCTTACAACCCAGTTTTGATGATCTTGTTCTAAAACGGCGGTACAGCCTAATTCTTTTGCCCCGCCGGTCTGGCCCGGCAATTGCTGGACTACGGCTTGTTGCTGCGCGCGCAAGTCCCTGATTTTTTCATGCAACGCGGCATCATCACGATACGGGGCAAAAATAAGTGCGCGCTTTTCGGGTTGAAAAGTTT
>SCST01000033.1 GCA_004299465.1 Methylovulum sp.
TAACGAAATCGAGGTTGGCCAGCAGTGATGAGAAAGCCTGAAGCATTGCGCAAAAAGCTGGGCTTGACGTTTAATAACCCAGAGCTTTTTACTATGGCTTTAACGCACCGCAGCGCCAGCTCCAATAATAATGAGCGCTTGGAATTTCTGGGCGATTCAATCCTCGGATTTGTGATCGCGCAAAAGCTGTACGATACTTTTCCTGATGCCAGCGAAGGCGCGCTAAGCCGGTTGCGGGCCAGCCTGGTCAACGAAGCGACACTGGCGGAATTAGCTAGGAAATACCAGCTTGGCGATGCGTTGGTACTGGGTTCAGGGGAATTAAAAAGCGGCGGATTTCGCCGTGATTCCATTTTGTCAGACGCACTGGAGGCGATTATGGGGGCCTTGTTTAAGGATCAGGGCATAGTCGCGTGCCAGCAATGGATAGAATCTTTATTCGACGAAAAACTGCAAAACCTGTCACTGAATAATTGGCAGAAAGATCCCAAGACGCAATTACAGGAACTCATGCAATCCAAAAAAATGGAACTGCCTGACTACACGTTAATCACGATGTCCGGCCCTTCACACGAACAAACTTTCAAAGTGAAATGCAGCGTTCCGCTAATAGAAGAGACTTGTATAGGGACAGGCATTTCAAGAAAAAAAGCCGAACAGGCGGCGGCTGAGCTGATGCTCGAATTATTATATAAGGATAGTCAATGAATTGTGGTTTCGTAGCCTTGATAGGGCGACCTAATGTAGGTAAATCAACACTGATGAATCATTTGCTGAAACAGAAAATCAGCATTACCTCACGCAAACCCCAAACAACGCGGCATCGCATCCTGGGCATCAATACCACGGCAGCAGGGCAGGCCATCTATATGGATACGCCGGGCATGCACGACAACGAAAAGCGCGCCTTGAACCGGCATTTAAACCGCACGGCAGAATCCACTTTGCTGGGTGTGGACGTCATAGTCTGGCTGATTGACGGGCTGGCATGGCATGATTACGATGAAGTCATTTTCAAAAAACTGGAACAAGCCGGCTTGCCGGTGATTCTCGCCGTTAACAAGGTGGATAAGCTAAAGGAAAAAGAAACCATCCTGGCATTTTTCGATGCTGCGCAGCACCGCTTCCCATTTGCGCACCTGGTGCCTATCTCAGCGTTGAAGAGAACCAATCTCGACCAGTTGGAAAGCCTGGTTATGGCACTGTTGCCGGAGAGCGACCTGATCTATCCTGAAGACCAGGTCACCGACCGGCCAGAACGCTTTTTAGCGGCGGAAATTGTCAGGGAAAAACTGACCCGGCGCCTGGGTGCTGAGCTGCCTTATGAATTAACGGTAGAGATTGAGCGTTATGAAGAGCTGCCGGGCATTACGAAAATATATGCGATCATTTGGGTGGAACGCCTGTCGCAAAAAAATATTGTTATCGGAAAAGAAGGCGAAATGCTGAAAAAAATCGGTACCGATGCCAGAGTCGATATAGAAAAACTCATCGGCCAGAAGGTTTATTTACAGCTCTGGGTCAAAGTTAAAAAAGGCTGGTCAGATAACGAGCGGGCTTTACAAAGCCTTGGATTTAATGACTGAAACAGCGGTTTATTTACAACCGGCCTTTATCCTGCAACAGCAAAAATACCGTGAGACCAGCCTCATTATCAATGTGCTAACGCGGGATTTCGGCAGAATCTCGTTACTAGCCAAAGGGGTAAGGAAATCTAAATCCAAAACAGCGGCTTTGCTGCAGCCGTTTATTCCGTTGAACATTTCATTCGTCGGTAAAACAGAATTAAAAACCCTGACACAGGTTGAAATCATACCGCCATTGCTGGAATTAACCGGCCTTGCGTTTTATTGTGGTTTTTATATCAATGAGCTGAGTAGTTTTTTTTTGCATCAATACGATCCCCATCCGGAAGTATTTATCGCCTACCAACAATGCTTATCTCGTCTCTCGGCAACTGCTCCCGGTACTGCTTTGCCTCTTATGGAAGCGCCATTGCGCATATTTGAGCTTGAACTCATGGAATATATCGGTTACGGCTTGCAATTTGAATATGATATTTGCAATAAAAAACCGATTGATGCCTCAAAAAAATATTTATTTAACAAAGAACACGGACTTGTTGAAGCTGAACAGGGGGTATTTTCGGGCACGACATTGCAGGCCGTTAAACGAAAAGAATTCATTGACCCGACAGTGCTCAGCGAAGCGAAACTATTGATGAGAACCGTCATAGACAGTCATTTACAAGGCCGGCCGCTCAAGAGCCGGGTTGTCATTAATCAAATTATCAAAACATTATGAACAAACAACACATATTATTAGGCGTAAATATTGACCATGTTGCTACATTGCGACAAGCCAGGGGCACCCGTTATCCAGAGCCTGTACAAGCTGCATTGATTGCCGAACAGGCCGGGGCCGACGGTATTACCGCGCATTTACGCGAAGACCGCCGCCATATCCAGGATAGGGATATTTTTTTATTGAAAGAGATGATCCATACCCGCCTCAATATGGAAATGGCGGTGACTGATGAAATGATCGATATAGCCGCCAAAGTCCGGCCTTATGCCTGTTGCCTGGTACCGGAAAAACGCGAAGAATTGACGACCGAAGGCGGCCTGGATGTCGCCGGAAATCTGCAGCGTTTACAGTGGGCATGCGCTAAACTGGCCGAAGCTGATATAGAAGTATCATTATTTATTGATCCTGACGAAGCTCAAATTGATGCCGCAGTAAAAGCTCGTGTTCCGGTAATAGAACTGCATACCGGGCGTTATGCTGAGGCCGATAATGTTTTGTTGCAAGCTGAAGAACTGGCGCGCATACAACACGCCTCAAACTATGCACACAACGCCGGATTGCAGGTTAATGCCGGTCACGGCCTGAATTTTTACAATGTTGAGGCCATTTGCGAAATACCGGAAATAGTCGAACTGAATATCGGCCATTCGATTATCGCCCAAGCGCTATTCTCAGGACTGGGGCAAACCGTTAAGGATTTAAAGCGAATCATGCAGCAAGCAAGAGTAAGCGGGTAATAATTGTCGTTAGCATTATATTTCAATAGATAAATGAGTCTGAAAAATGGGAAATTTAAGTCTTTTAACTCAGCCGCTTTTTAAGTCTCGTTTTTGTTTGTCTTGATCGCCCTGATGGACAATGTCAATCCGAATAAAGCCCGGTTCACCATTGGCTCGTGGCTTTTTCCGTTCACCAATAAGAGCGACTTTGGGACGTGTTTTTTCAAAAGTGCAACGTTGCCTAAGGCCGGTAATTTTAATCAGAAAGCGTATGACTACGCCTTTTGAGTGTTTATCCAAGCCGGGGTATCTGAACTTAACCAAAGTGCGCTGGATGTCCCGGTAAATATCAACCTGACTTACTGGCAACCATAAAGGCTATGGGCTGAGTGCCGGTTAAAAATTGTTCCAATTGCTCTATGGTTTTTAGGTCGTTTATGTTCATGATTAGATTCATCCTCTTATCATGAACGAGGTTTAAGCGTCTGTCAGACTCATTTTCCGTTAGAAATACGGGGTTCCGGGTTCCTTTCGCATTGGAAGAGGCTCGTTCTATAATAATTTAACATAATATACATTATGCGAAGTTGCGGGAGGATTTATTGTGTGGGCTGTTTCACGGTTCTTGAGTCTGGCGTCTTCCGCGCTTCGCGTCCTGTCGGCCTCGTTTTTTATTTCGACTAAACG
>SCST01000310.1 GCA_004299465.1 Methylovulum sp.
CAGCCAGCCGCTGGCGGCGTACAGTTGCCATGCGTAATCGGCCAGCATCCAGGTACCGAATATAAACGTCGCTATCATGCCGGGCGTCATGATGCCGAAAAACAATTTGCGTTCCATCACTTTAAAACGTTCATTGCTGATGTCATCGCTGCTCATCGCATGATAAACATACAGGCGCGGCAGGTAAAACAAGCCGGCAAACCAGGTGACCATAAATACCAGGTGAAATGCTTTTAACCAGAGCATGGCTTATCCTTCCAGAAAATGTTCAATGTGGGCGCTGAGTTCGGCGGTATCGAAGACGCCGGTGTATCGCCGTGCGATGACGCCGTCCGGGCCGATCAGGAATGTGCTGGGCGTAAGGCTGACACCTCCGAATTCACGCGCATGCCCGGCGCTCAGGTCCAGTGCGACGGGATACGGCAATTGCCGGGCTTCGGCCATTGCGACAACATGGCTGGGCGGGTCGTAGTACATGTTGACGGCAATTATCTCCAGTCCGCGCGGGTGGTATTGCCGGTACAGCGCAACCAGGGCGGGAATTTCTTTTATGCAGGCCGGGCAGTCTGTTGCCCAGAATGTCACCAGGACGGGTTTACCGCGCAGGTCCGCCAGCGCAATGTTATGGCCCGCAAGGGTGGTAAACGTGTCATCCGGTGCGTTACGCGGCGCCAATATGCCGATCAGTCCGGCCAGGGCGGGCAATAACGCGAGTAAGCCGAAAATCTTGTGTTTAATGGGCATAAGTCGGGGTTTTGCGGTTCTTGACAAGCGGTTTAATTTTCCACATGAAGCTAACAATAGGCTTTTGGACTCATCGTTAGCGTTTCGTGCCTGTATCAGCTGTTTTTCATTGCCCCTGGGAGTAACTACTCAGCAGTAGGAAAAATGTAGCGTTGATACACAGTAACCTAAAAGTTATCCGTGTCTATCCTATTCATCTGCGTTCCATTGCATTTGATGGCTGGGCAGTTACAAGCTCGACAGCGATTGTGCGAAAGCGTCAAAATAGGTCAAGACCTGTTGCTTTTGCTCGTTAAGCGGTGAAAGTACGCCTTTTTTAAGATAAACATCGAGGTCCAGCAAGCGTTCATATTCCTCATCCAGCCGGCCCAGTTTATACAAGGCATACCAGCGTTTGACATGCCAGGCGTGGAAGGCCTCGGTTTTGATATGCCGGCCCAGGTTTTCCAGGCCTTCGCCGTTATTAACGATCTTTTTGCAAAACTGTTCAAAACCGCGCACCGGAAAATGCAGGATTTCGATGTCGCTGGAGTATTCCTTAATGAATTCGCGCAGGGTATTGCTTGGGTTAATATCGTGGTTGCCCTGCACAACATCGATATGGCCCTGCCGGGTTTTATAGATCACTTTGTTGGGGTAGCGGTATAACAGGAACGAGCGCCAGCTGACTTCGTCCATTACTTTATGGACGGGCTTGCTGATGGGACTGCTGACTTCGTAGATTACATCGTCGGGAAACCGCTCATAGCCGCCTTTATTGGCCATCATCATGTTCCTGACCGGTACGGACAACACATCGGTCCTGTTTTTGATGCACAGCTCGGCTTTTAGCGAACCGCTGCAAGGATGCCATAATTCGTCGGCGTCGGCGTGAAATACCATGTCCGCGGAAAACGACGAGCACGCCAGTTTGCCCATGTTATTGACCCAGGCGCTTTGATGAAAGACGCGGCTGGGTTCGTGGATCAGGTGGACAACGCCTTTCCTGGCGTATTCTTCGAGTATTTCAGTCGTGCCGTCGCTGGAGCCGTTATCGGTGACGATAATAAAGTCGACGCCATGATCCAGGTGGAAGCGCAGATTGCCTTCGATGACATCCACTTCATTCCTGACCAGCAAGGTCATAACCAGCCGGGTGTTGGCGGCTAATGTTATGTGCTCCGCTGTATTCAGGCGAATCCGGTTCGGCGCTGTTTGCCAATCGTTGACGATACCATCCAGAATTCCAAAAAATTTCAAAATGACCCGCCTATCTGGGAGCTGTAGTCTGTAAAAAACGAACCTGCTCGCTGACCTCTGTTATGCTTTCAGGCGGGATAACATGGCGGGAGGCTTTCAGCAGGGTTACTTTTTTCCCCGCGCGCTGCACTTCGGCCAGGTAATCGTACATGATCATATTATCAAATGCGCTATGCCAATTCAGTTTATCGCTGCCTGTGGGCAGGTAGTCATCATCCGGCAATATAAAAATAACCGTGGCCTGCGGGTCGAAAATGACCATTTTCTCCATTTCGTTGCCGCAGGGCAGGCGCAGGATAAAACCGGTTACAAGGCTGGGGTTGGCGTTAATCAGGTCAACCAAAAAATTCGGTCTTTTCATATCGCGTAACGCCGGTTTGTTGGCCGGATACAAAGGATGTTCCTTGCCCGGCAAGGCGTAATCAATATGGCCGCCGTGGAATATTTCCCGGTAACAGCATATCCCCGGCAAGGCATTCAGCGCACCCCTTAACGGCTCAAGCTGGGCGCCATGATAGGACAGGACGGCGAAATAAGGTTTCTTGTTCCATTCCAGGTCGCCGTACCACGGGTCCAATTGCCGCCCGATCACGCGCCGGTCGGGAATGCCGCGCCATTGCACGGAAATGAAATATTGATAGCTGTCCAGGTGTTTGTTTAATGTCATGACAGATGCATTTGAACCCGTGCTGCTGTCTATCAAGGCATCGAGTTTATCGCGAAGCCTTGAGGCCTGCACCGACAATTTCCTGGCGAAAAAATAATCCTGCTTGGCTAAAAAATCGAAATGGTCGTTGTAAAAGACCAGCGGCTTACCCTGGTGCGTAAAGTGATAAAACGTAAGCCCGCTGGATACGATAGACTCTTTCGGCACAATGGATGCGACGATAGTCTGGAAAAACATTTCATCCGGTACCCAGGTGGTCTTGAAAAACTGCCTGATAGCCCCGCGCCGGCTGGCCGCGAGAACCTGTTGCAGCGTAGGCCAGGTCAATGCCCACCACTGCGAACCGAAGTGCGGTTTAAGGTTCTCGGGTACTTTGCGCTTTAAACCCAGTTTTTTCTGCGTCTTCAGTGACCAGTCAAAAAGTCTCGGATTATCGCGCCAATTGAACCAGTGATGATGCAGGAAACGTTCTTTTACCAGTCCCTGTACGACCCACGGGTCAGTGTCGGGATCGACGCACTCGATATATTCCTTGCCGCCGTTACGGCGGAGGAAGCTTTTAAGTGCGCCGACAGGCTTGATTAAATAATCGGCGCCGCTGAGCAAGACGACATAGTCAACAGCCTCGCCCGACTGCTCCAGTTCCTGCATGCCGGCCAAAGTCGCTTCAACCATGGACCAGCGCCCCCATTCCACGGCTACGCGGCGTGCAAATCGCAGCCGTGCAAGGGCAGGGCGGTCAAGATAATCCTTTGCCGCAGCCTGTAAGTCGAGCGGGTTTTTTTTATCCCAGTGGACGATAGCGAGATCATTGTCAACGGTCAGGCGCTTGACCAGCCGGAACAGGTTACCCGGATCGTTATGCGCCAAAATAATAAAAGCCAGTTTCATCATCAGAACCAACGCCCGACATTCATCAGGCCCAAATCAACACATTGCCGCCATCCGCGAAAGCGCACGGAAGCCGGCGACCATAACACGGTTTGGTTATTCAAGCCGTCAAGGTAGCGGCTGTATTCGCGCGAGCCGGCATAATGCTCCTTGCGTTCCATTTCTTCTTCCACTTTTTCACGTAATAGCGACAAATATTTGAAGTGCAGCAGGCAGCCAGTAGGCGCCAGCGTGTCTGAAAAATGCGGGCGGTTCAATTTATTCGGCCAGGCAATATGCGTGGATGCGATGTAGGCATAATAGTGCTGCCATTTCACCAGTACCGTTTTGTTGAGTGCCG
>SCST01000311.1 GCA_004299465.1 Methylovulum sp.
GGCAGTTATCTTAAGAAAGGGCCTTCAGTCCTGGCCTATAATGAACTTTGGCAGGAAATTTCAGCCCGCATCGGACTAAATTAAACTGCGCACATACCTCCATCCCATCCATTGATTTAAGCCAATACGCGAGAAGTATATGATGCCCTATAAACGCTTTATCTTGAGCAAACCTAATTCTTCAATCACGGAACTCCCTGCACTCGGCATGGAAAAAAAAGATTTCATCGCTGATTTCAAGCAATATTACATCCATTTACTGGGCCGTGATGAAGACTGCCGCTCGCCTTTCTATGCCGGGGAAGCATTATCACAAGCCGTTCGTGACCGGCTGATGGAACGCTGGAAAGCGACCCATAAAACCTATAAAAAAGCGCAGGGTAAACGGGTGTTTTATCTATCGATGGAATTCCTGATGGGCAGGACATTAAGCAATGCGATGCTTAATCTAGGCGTGACCGATGTTATCTCGCAAGCCATGTACGAGCTTGGCGTGGCCGTTGAAGAGCTGGCCGAAAGCGAACTGGATGCAGGACTCGGTAACGGCGGCTTAGGCCGGCTGGCCGCCTGTTTCATCGACAGCTGCGCGACCTTGCAATTGCCGGTCATCGGCTATGGCTTACGCTATGAATACGGCATGTTTACGCAAACCATTGTTAACGGTGAGCAGGTTGAAAAACCCGACCACTGGCTGCGCCACGGCAATATCTGGGAAATCGAACGCCTGGAATACACCTTGCCCATTAAATTCGGCGGACATACCGAATTACAGGTCGATGAGCAGGGCAAGCAACGCATGTGCTGGATAAACACTCATGATGTCCTGGCCGTGCCTTACGACACGCCGATACCCGGTTACCAAAACAACACCGTCAATACCCTGCGTTTATGGAAAGCTGTTGCTACCGAGGAATTTAATCTCGATGAATTTAACGCCGGTGATTACGTCGAATCGGTAGCGGCTAAAATTACCGCCGAGCATATTACGATGGTGCTGTACCCGAACGATGCCAATGAAAACGGCAAGGAATTGCGCCTGCGCCAGCAATATTTCCTGGCATCGGCCAGCTTGCAGGACGTTATCGCGCACTGGGTCAAAATG
Source organism: Methylovulum sp. (assembly GCA_004299465.1). Lineage (GTDB taxonomy): Bacteria > Pseudomonadota > Gammaproteobacteria > Methylococcales > Methylomonadaceae > Methylovulum. The sequence continues at coordinate 1,103 of SCST01000311.1, forward strand.
CACGGCAATAATTTCAGTGAATTTGCCAGCAAAAGCTGTTTCCAGCTCAACGACACGCACCCGAGCATAGCCGTTGCTGAACTGATGCGGCTATTAATGGATATTCACGGCCTGTCGTGGGTTGAAGCCTGGGCCATTACCCAACAAACCATGGCTTATACCAACCATACCTTATTACCGGAAGCACTGGAGAGATGGCCGGTTAAATTAATGCAGCGCTTACTGCCGAGACTGATGGAAATCATCTTTGAAATCAATGCCCGGTTCTTATCGGAAGTGGCCGCGCATTGCCCCGGCGATAACGCCCGCCTGCGCAGGATGTCGATTATAGAAGAAGGCGACATCCAGCAGGTGCGTATGGCGTACCTTGCCATCGTCGGCAGTTTTTCGGTCAACGGCGTTGCAAGGTTACACTCCAGCTTACTGCAACAAGGCTTGTTCCGTGATTTTTACGAATTATGGCCGCATAAATTCAACAACAAAACCAACGGCGTAACGCCGCGCCGCTGGCTGGCCGGCTGTAATCCCGAACTCGCCGCATTAATCACCGAAACTATCGGCAATCACTGGATAACGGATTTATCTGAATTAAAAAAACTGGCACCTTATGCCGAAGACGCCGGTTTCAGGGAGCGTTGGCGGACCATAAAACGGCAGGCCAAGCTGCGTTTGATCGACTTCAAAAAACAGCAACACCCGAATCTCCATTTGAACGTGGAAGCACTGTTTGATGTGCAGGTCAAGCGCATTCACGAATATAAACGGCAAACCTTAAATGTGCTGCATGTCATTCACCTGTATGACCGCATCAAGCGCGGCGACGCCAACAACTGGGTCTCGCGTTGCGTATTGATCGGCGGCAAAGCCGCGCCGGGTTATTGCATGGCCAAGAAAACCATCAAACTGATTAATAATGTCGCTGAAGTGATCAATTCTGACCCGGAAGTCGGCGATAGACTTGCGCTGTTTTTTTTGACCGACTACCGTGTTTCCGCAATGGAAAAAATCTGCCCCGGCGCCGATCTTTCCGAGCAAATTTCGACCGCGGGCAAGGAAGCCTCAGGTACCGGCAATATGAAACTGATGATGAACGGCGCGCTCACGATAGGCACGCTGGATGGCGCCAATATTGAAATCCGGGAGGAAGTCGGCGATGAAAACTTTTTCCTGTTTGGCTTGACCGAGTCGGAAATAGAAGCCAGGCGCAGCCATTACGATCCGCTGTCGATTATCGACCAGGACGACGATTTGCAGCGCGTTATGAATCTTCTCGAATCGGGCCATTTCAACCAGTTTGAACCCGGCATTTTCGATAGCCTGATCGCCTCTATCAAAAGTCCGCAAGACCCGTGGATGACTATTGCCGATTTCCGCAGTTTTGCCGATACACAAAAACGTGTCGAAGATGCATACCAGGATAAAGACCACTGGACAAAAATGAGCATTTTAAATTGTGCAAACAGCGGCAAGTTTTCGACCGACAGAACCATTAATGAATATAACAATGAAATATGGAAACTGCAGCCCAGGCCTGTTCAATATCCTTAAAGGCGAATGTGATTAAACCTGCAGGAATTTTGTAAGCTGCCAGTAGTCAGCTGTTGCCATTGGATTGACATAGGTAACCACCAAATACAATAGAACACAGATGACGCAGATGATTATGATAAACACGGATAACGCCATGAAAAATATGCGTTAATCACTTGTGCCCTTTGGGTATAACTATCAGCATCATCTGCGTTCTCGGCAACTGCTCCTGCGTTGCTCTACCTCCTGCATCCATGCAGTCGTCGGCAACTGACCTGTCCATAGACCACCCTTGTGGTGGCGTTGCTAAACCACAAGGATGTG
>SCST01000312.1 GCA_004299465.1 Methylovulum sp.
GACGGTTCCAACCAGCCTCGTCAATCCGGCCTGCGTTTCGACAAGCAAAAACACTTATTGGATCCGTGGGCGCGTGCAGTCAGCCATAAACGCTGGAACCGGAGTGCCGCTTGCCTTCCTGGCGATAATGGCGGCACAGCGATGCGATGCGTTGTCGTGGATGAACATTATGATTGGGAAGGAGACAAGCCGCTGGCGATCAGGAGCGAAAAGGCGATTGTTTATGAACTGCATGTCGGCGGATTTACTCGTCATCCTTCAGCAAAGGTAAAAAATCCCGGTACTTTTGCAGGCTTAATAGAAAAAATACCTTATCTTCAAAAGCTGGGCATTACGCATGTTGAGCTGTTGCCTATCATGGCGTTCGATGAACAGGATGTGCCTTGTCATACCGCTGACCTGGGCTTGAAAAATTACTGGGGTTACAGTACGCACAGTTTTTTCAGCCCGCATCCGGGATTTTGCGTTACCCCGGAGCAAGGCACGCATATCAAGGAATTCCGCGATTTGGTTAAAGCGTTCCACAAAGCCGGCATAGCGATTATCCTGGATGTCGTTTTTAACCATACCTCTGAAGCAGGGACGAACGGCCCTCTGATCAATTTTAAAGGTATTCTGGGCGATATTTTTTATCACCTGGATCCTTTCGACAAAAGCATCTTCCATGATTACACCGGCTGCGGCAATACCGTAAACGCCAATCATCCCTTGGTATCCCGGTTCATCATCAGTTGTCTTGAATACTGGGTAAGAGAGATGCATGTCGATGGTTTTCGTTTTGACCTGGCCAGCGCCTTGGCCCGCGGTGAAGGCGGCGAAGTGTTACATAATCCCCCTGTACTTTGGGGCATCGAGCTGTCCGAGCAACTGGCTAAAACCAAATTGATCGCAGAAGCCTGGGATGCTGCCGGCCTGTACCAGGTAGGCAGTTTTCCGGGCTACCGCTGGGCTGAATGGAACGGGCGGTACCGGGATATTATTCGCCGGTTTTTGCGCGGCGATAAAGGCATCATCAGGGAAGTCGCAACCCGAGTCTGCGGCAGCAGTGATCTTTATGAATCCCAAGGCCGCTTGCCGATTAGCGGCATTAACTTCGTAACCTGTCATGATGGTTTTACCTTGTATGATTTGTTCAGTTACAACGAAAAACACAATGAGGCTAATGGTGAAAACAACAAGGATGGCTGTAACAATAACTTGAGCTTTAATTGCGGCGTAGAAGGGGAAACCACCGATCCCGGCGTCTTGGCGTTACGCAGGAAACTGGCAAGAAATGCTTTTTCTATTTTGCTGCTGAGCCAGGGTGTTCCAATGTTATATGCCGGCAATGAATTCCTGAATTCCCAGAAGGGCAATAACAATGGCTATTGCCAGGATAATGAATTGTCGTGGTTGAATTGGGAGATGGTTGAGCGAAATGCCGACATAGTGCGCTTTGTTCAACAAATGATTGCACTGCGTAAAAGACATTCAGCCCTGATGCGCCGGCATTTTTTGACAGGTAAAACCATTGAAGGAAGGGATGTGGCTGACATAAGCTGGCATGGCCCGGCGGTTGCAAGCGCGCCGCGTTGGTATGACCCGGAATCGAGGACATTGATTTTTACATTGGCCGGAGTCGAGATTGACGAACCCGACCTCCATATTGTCATGAATATGGCGGATCACGGAAAAAACATAGAACTGCCGCTTATCGAAGGGAAACGCTGGAGCCTGGCTGTAGACACCTCACGGCAATCACCTGGAGATATTGTGATGCCGGCGGATCAAAAGCCGGTAGGCGGCAGCCATTATCAAGTCGAGGCGCGGACCGTAGTGGTTTTTGAGAATATCGGCGATTGAAGCCATCCGGCTTCGTTCAAGAAGGAAGAGGGGAACGGCTGTAGCCGCTCCCTCCACGCCAAATCGATAATTCCTGCAATCCTTTTAAACTTTCAAAATCAGCGCACCCAAAGGCGGCAAAGTCAGGCAGATAGAATGGGGCAGGTTCATCCACGGCTTAGGCTCGGCCCAAACGGCGGCGTTGCCGGTATTGGAGCCGTCATAATAGCTGGAATCGGAATTGAAGATCTCGGTGTACAGGCCTTCTTTAGGCACGCCGATGCGGTAATACTCGCGAATCACCGGCGTAAAATTCAGCACGACAATCAACTCATCATCACCGTTTTTACGGCGATAACTGATAATCGAATTCTGCACATCATGGCAATCGATCCAGTCAAAGCCGTGGTGGTCGAAATCATGCTTGAACAAGGCCGGCTGCGCCTTGTACAGCCGGTTCAAATCCCTGACCAGGGCTTGCACACCCTGATGATGCGCATAATCGAGCACATACCAGTCGAGCACACGGTTAAAATTCCATTCCGAACCCTGCCCGAACTCACAGCCCATAAACAGCAACTTCTTGCCGGGATAAGTGTACATCAGCGTATACAACAGGCGCAGATTGGCAAAGCGTTGCCATTCATCGCCGGGCATCTTATTGACCAGCGAATTCTTGCCGTGCACGACCTCATCATGCGAAAACGGCAGGCAGAAATTCTCCGTGAACGCATACAGCAAACCGAAGGTTAACTGATCATGGTGATACGAACGGTGCACCGGATCCTCACTCATATATTTCAGAATATCGTGCATCCAGCCCATATTCCACTTCATCGAAAAACCTAAACCCCCAGTCCAGGTCGGGCGCGTCACCTGCGGCCACGCGGTCGACTCCTCGGCCATCATCACCGTGCCGGGATGCTGGTCATGAGTCACGGCATTCAGCTCGCGGATAAAATCGATCGCCTCCAGGTTCTCATTGCCGCCGTACTGGTTCGGCAGCCAATCGCCATGCTTGCGCGAATAATCGAGATACAGCATCGACGCGACGGCATCGACGCGCAAACCGTCCAGGTGGAACTCTTCCAGCCAGAACATCGCACTGGCCAACAAAAAATTCTTGACCTCATTGCGGCCGTAATTATAAATCAGCGTGCCCCAGTCACGGTGCTCGCCCTTGCGCGGATCCTCATGTTCATACAAGGCGCTGCCGTCAAAGCGCGCCAACGCAAAGGCATCCTTCGGGAAATGCGCCGGCACCCAATCGAGAATCACGCCGATACCGGCCTGATGGCAGGCATCGACAAAACACCGGAAATCATCGGGCGAACCGTGGCGGCTGGTCGGGGCAAAATAACCGGTAGTCTGGTAACCCCACGACGCATCGAGCGGATGCTCGGTGACCGGCAGCAGCTCGATATGGGTAAAGCCCAAATCCTTGACATAATCGACCAAATGCACCGCCAGCTCACGGTAATTCATAAAATTACCCTGCGCATCGCGCTGCCACGAACCCAGATGCACCTCATAAATCGCCATCGGCTCATGCAGCCAGTCATGCGCGGCACGGCCCGCCATCCATGCCTGGTCCTGCCAGGCATAGCCGCCCTCGGCAACGACGATAGACGAAGTATGCGGACGGAACTCAAACTGCTGGCCGTAAGGATCGGTTTTCAGCAACACCTGCTGGGTATGCCGGTTCCAAATCTCAAACTTATACAAACAACCGGCGGCCAGCCCCGGCACAAACAACTCCCAAACCCCGCTACGGCAACGCATCGGATGGCAACGCCCATCCCAGCGGTTAAAATCGCCGACCACACTGACGCGGCCGGCATTCGGCGCCCACACCGCAAACAACACCCCGTCAATACCGTCGACGCTATGCAGATGGCCGCCGAGCACCTGATACACATGCCAATGCTTGCCCTCGCCAAACAAATGCAAATCAAACGCCGGCAACTGCTGAGGAAAATCATAAGGGTCATACCCCTCATGCACGACGCCGTCCTTATCGGTCCAGGCCAGGCGATAATGCGCCGGCAACACAGACGGCGGCACGGACAGCTCAAAAAAATCCGTACCGGACAGACGCGTCAGCGTCAGCTCCGGCTCGAGCAGCGCCACCGACTCGGCAAACGGCATAAACACCGTAATGCGCGCGAGCTGACCGGAACCCTGATCAGTATCGTGACGGCCTAACACGGCAAACGGGTCATGATGCGTAGCGGCGATAATCTTGGAAAAATCCGCGTCAAGCGCAAGGGCAGAATGCTTTTTCACTTTACTTAGCCTCAGTAGTAGAATAATAATTCGCGAGAATGTTACCAACACAAACTCAATGCGTAAATCTATTCCCGTTTGGAGAAACCCATGACAGCGTCAGACACCCCAAAACACGACCCCAACATCCAGCACCTGACGCGCAACACCATCGCGCTGATCCTGGCGGGTGGACGCGGCTCCCGGCTCATGAACATGACCGACTGGCGGGCCAAACCGGCGGTGCCGTTCGGCGGCAAATTCCGCATCATCGACTTCCCCTTGTCGAACTGCATGAACTCAGGCATCCGCAAAATCGGCGTACTGACGCAATACAAAGCCGACTCGCTGATCCGCCACATCCAGCAAGGCTGGGGCTATTTGCGCGGCGAATTCGGCGAATACGTCGACCTGATGCCGGCGCAACAACGGCACGACGAAGACTCCTGGTACAAAGGCACCGCCGACGCCGTGTTCCAGAACATCGACATCCTGCGCACACGCGGACCCGAACACATCCTGGTGCTGGCCGGCGACCACATCTACAAAATGGACTACGGCGCGATGCTGGCCGACCACGTCGAAAAAAAGGCCGATTTGACGATAGGCTGCATCGAAGTGTCGCTGGAAGATGCGACCCAATTCGGCGTGATGGACATCGACGCGAACCGGCGCGTCAAAGCGTTCGTCGAAAAACCGGCCGAGCCGCCGGTGATGCCGGGAAGAACCGACACGGCGCTGGCCTCGATGGGCATCTACATCTTCAACGCCAGCTTCCTGTTTGAACAACTGCTGAAAGACGCCGACACCAAAGGCTCGAGCCACGACTTCGGCAAAGACATCATCCCGGCCGTGATCGACAAATACATCGTCAACGCCTACCCGTTCCTGGACCTGCAAAGCGGGCAGCAAAGCTACTGGCGGGATGTCGGCACGATCGACGCGTACTGGGCGGCGAACATGGAACTGATCGGCGTCAACCCGGACCTGAACCTGTACGACAAAACCTGGCCGATCTGGACCTACCAGGCGCAAACGCCGCCGGCCAAATTCGTGTTTGATGACGACGACCGTCGCGGGCAGGCGGTGGACTCGATGATCTCGGGCGGCTGCATCGTCTCCGGTGCGAAAGTGCGGCATTCGTTGCTGTTCACGAACGTGCGGGTGAACTCCTACACGACCTTGCAAGACAGCATCGTGCTGCCGGATGTCAACATCGCGCGGCATTGCCGGATCAGCAAAGCGATCATCGAGCGGGCCTGCGAAATACCGGAAGGGACGGTGATCGGTGAAAACCGGGCCGACGATGAACAACGCTTCCATGTCAGCCAGGGCGGTGTGGTATTGGTGACGCCGGATATGCTCGGGCAACGGTTGCATTATGTCAGGTAAGGCGTCAGGTAAATCGCCTGATAACGCGATCTTGAACAGCAAGCTGAAATTAGTATTGTGTTGGCATATGCACCAGCCCGAATACCGGGATTTGCATACGGGGGAGTTCAAATTGCCGTGGACTTACCTGCATGTCATCAAAGACTATGTCGATATGGTCGCCCACCTGGAAGCTGTTCCAAAGGCGAAAGCCGTTGTTAATTTTGCGCCTATTTTGCTTGAGCAAATTGAGGAGTATGCGAAGCAGGTTGATGGTTATTTTCATGATCGCACGCCGATCACTGACCCTTTGTTAGCGGCGCTGGTCGATACGGCGGTTCCCGAAGATCCTGAAACGGTTTTGAAATTGATTAAAAACTGTTTGCGCGCAAACAGGGTGAGGCAAATCAACCGTTATCCCGAGTTTAAAAAACTGGCTGAAATAGCCGACTGGCTTGACCAGCATTACGATGCGCTGGCCTATATCAATGCCCAGTTCGTTCACGATATGCTCGCATGGTATCATTTGGCCTGGATGGGGGAAACGGTAAAACTGACTGACAGCCGGGTTCAGCATTTAATAGAAAAGGGTTCGGGTTACACGCTGCATGACCGGCTTGAACTTCTCGAAATTATCGGCGACCTGCTGGCAAACGTGGTTTGCCGATATAGCGTATTGGTCAAGAGGGGGCAGATTGAGCTTTCCGTGACACCGTATGCGCATCCGATTATGCCCTTGTTGCTGGATTTGAAGACGACTCATGAGGCCATGCCGGATGCGCCGCTGCCGGAGTTGCTGCGTTATCCTGGCGGAGGAGAGCGTGTCCTGTGGCAACTTGAAAAAGGCGTACAAACATTCAAGCGGTTTTTTGGCTTCAAGCCTAAAGGATGTTGGCCGTCAGAAGGCAGCATCAGCGAGCATACCTTGAGGATATTGAGCGATTTCGGTTTTGATTGGACGGCCAGTGGCGGTTCTGTCCTGCATAATAGTCTAAGCCTGCCTGAAAACGACAAGCCGTTGACAATACATCATCCGTTTAAGCTCGATAAAGCGGAGGTCGCCTGTTTTTTCAGGGATGACGGCTTATCCGACCTCATCGGGTTTGAATATTCAAAGTGGCATGCCGATGATGCCGTCGGCGATTTGATTCACCATCTGGAAAACATTGCCGCTGATGAACCCGACGGCAAGGTGGTTTCGATTATCATGGACGGCGAGAACGCCTGGGAACATTTTCCGGAGAACGGCTATCATTTTCTTAGCAGCCTGTATCAACGCTTATCCGAGCATCCCGTCATTGAGTTGACGACATTTTCAGAGTGCCTGCAAGAAAAAACGGCCGCTAAGCCGCTGTCGAAACTGGTTGCCGGCAGTTGGGTTTACGGCAGTTTTTCAACCTGGATAGGCGATGTCGATAAAAACCGTGGCTGGGACATGCTCGGTGATGTTAAAAGCGAGTTCGATAAAGTCATCTCAGAGCGGTGCTTGACCGACCAGCAAATCAGGGAGGCTGAATATCAGTTGGCGGTCTGCGAGGGCTCGGATTGGTTCTGGTGGTTTGGCGACTATAACCCTGGGGAAGCCGTCAGTAATTTTGAAAAACAATACCGTCTCAATTTAGCCAATCTATACCGTCTATTAGGCAAACAGCCTCCCGCTTACCTGGCGCTGTCGTTTACCCAGGGGGCCGGGGCACCGGCAATGGGTGGGACGATGCGGCCAGGTATTGAACTATAACTTTTATGAATTCGCGTGAGATCACCAAGAGTGAATGAAATTTTAAATAAGCGCCGTGCAGGCGTTTTGCTGCATATTACCTCTCTGCCGGGTACAGATGAATCAGGTGATTTAGGACGGGATGCATATCGTTTTGTCGATTTTCTCCATGATGCCGGGGTGACTGTCTGGCAAACACTGCCTTTAGGCATGACGCATACCGATGGCTCGCCTTATCAATGCCTGTCCGCCCATGCCGGTAACCCGGATTTAATCAATATTGAAAGCTTGATTAATAAAGGCTGGCTGAAATTATCGGAGGAGTGCGAAGAATGCAGGAGAACTGCCAAATTCAATAAAACCTGTGTGCTGACAAAAGCATTTGATGGTTTTTTAGCGCATGCCAAACCAGCGGATAAAGACAGTTTTGAGCTGTTTTGCGAGAAAAAAGCGTTTTGGCTCGATGATTTTGCACTGTTTTTAGCCCTCAGGAACGAATTTAATGAAAAATGCTGGAACCAGTGGCCCGAATATTTTAAAGAAAGGGACGGTAGGGCGCTTAAGGACGCGCGTAGCCGTTTAAGCGCACAGATCGAATGTATTAAATTTGAACAATATGTTTTTTTTCAGCAATGGATGGCGTTAAAAGCGTATGCCAACCAGAAGGGCGTGTTGTTATTCGGCGATATTCCCATTTTTGTGTCTTATGACAGCGCCGATGTCTGGGCGAACCGTGAGGTGTTTAAACTCGATGATTCAGGCAATATGTCCGTTGTTGCTGGCGTGCCGCCTGATTATTTCTCTGCAACAGGCCAGCGTTGGGGTAATCCTCATTACAATTGGACTTTCCTGAAGAAAACTGGGTTTAACTGGTGGGTTGAGCGTATGCAGACCCAGCTTGAACAGTTTGATATCCTGCGCATCGATCATTTTCGTGGTTTGGAAGCTGCTTGGGAGATACCGGCCTCGGAACCTACGGCACAAAAAGGCGAGTGGGTTAAAGCGCCTGGAAAAGCCTTGTTAAATGCGATAAAACGAGAACTGGGTTCGATACCTCTGGTCGCTGAAGACCTGGGCATCATTACCGATGAAGTCGTGGCATTAAGGGACGAATTTGACCTGCCGGGCATGAAGATTTTGCAATTTGCTTTCGGCGGTGATCGCGACAATCCTTATTTGCCTGATAATTATGAAAAAAACTGCGTTGTCTATACGGGTACGCATGATAATGACACGACTTTGGGTTGGTCTAAGCAAATTAGGGATGATGAGAGAAATTATATTTATGATTATCTGGGCAATCCCTCAACCTCATTGCATTGCGCATTGATACAGGCGGCATTGGCGTCTGTCGCCAATTTGGCGGTTATCCCGATGCAGGATATTTTGGAGCTGGACTCCGAGCATCGCATGAATATCCCCGGTACCTCCGAAGGCAACTGGCAGTGGCGTTTTCAGTGGGATCAATTGCCACCGGAGCGGGCCCAGCGCTTGGCGCACCTGGTCGGCTTGTTTAATCGCGTAGTGCCCCGTTAAGCGTATCGTGCCGTATTGACTATGACAGATCAGGACCAGCTATTTAACAAGACGGGTAAGGTGCAGGATTTTGAGTTTGATGAACAGGTTGCGCGCGTATTCGATAACATGGTCTCAAGGAGCGTCCCTTTTTATACTGAAGTTCAGCGTATCCAGGCCGACCTCATTATCGATTTCCTGCCGGGGACATCAGGCGTGGTTTGCGACCTGGGCTGCTCTACCGGGACGACGATAGCGCATTTAACAATGCATCCAGGATGCCCCGCAAATGCATATTTCATCGGTTTCGACAATTCCGAACCCATGCTCGATAAGGCAAGAATAAAATTGTCCGAGCAAATCAACGCAGGGCGCGTGTCATTGAGTTTGGCCGACCTGAGCTGTCTTCACGAACTGCCTGGTTGCGATGTCGTTATTCTTAACTGGGCGCTGCAATTCGTGCGGCCTATCGGGCGGGAAGGTTTGCTGAAAACAGTCTATAAGGCGCTTAAGCCGGGTGGCATCCTGCTGCTGTCGGAAAAAGTCCTTGCCGCGGACGCCGTTTTGAATCGCTTGTTCATCGATCATTACCTGCAATTCAAGAAGTCGCAAAGCGGCTATACCGATATTGAAAACCAGCGTAAAAGAGAGGCCCTGGAAAATGTCCTGGTGCCTTATCGTCTCGACGAGAACTATGAATTATTGGAACGGGCCGGGTTTGAGCACCGGGATACTTATTTCCAATGGTTTAACTTTGTTTGCATCATCGCCGTTAAAAGCTGATGGAAGGGCTGGTGATCGGCCTCTCGCAAAATAAACCACCATGTCCTATATCCTTAACTACCCAGTTGCCTCAGTAGATGCACAACCGGCCTCTACTGAGGCATAACCTTGAGGGTTTTTAGTCTGCCAGTTCCAGGTATCGGCGACCATATCCAGCAGGTTTTTTTCCGCCTTCCAGCCCAGTTCTTTTAGCGCCAACTCGGGATTCGCAAAACATTCGGCCAAGTCACCGGCCCGGCGTGGGGCGATTTTATAATTGATGCGCCGGCCGCTTACTTTTTCGAAGGCGTTGATTATTTCCAGTACGCTATAGCCTTGGCCGGTGCCGAGGTTATAGGCTTTGCAGCCGCCGGATTCGAACGTTCCGCCTTCAAGTGCCGCTATAGCCTTGATATGGCCTTTAACGAGGTCGACGACGTGAATATAATCCCTGATGCCGGTGCCGTCCGGGGTGGGGTAGTCATTACCGAAGACGGAAAGCTGCGCCAGCTTGCCGATGGCGACCTGCGAGATATACGGCATCAGGTTATTCGGGATACCGTTCGGGTCTTCGCCAATCAGGCCGCTTTCATGGGCGCCTATCGGGTTAAAATAGCGCAGCAGGGCGATTTTCCACGGCGCCTTGGCTTGGTTGAGGATATCCGCCGCTGATAAATCCCGCAAAATATCCTCAATCATCGCTTTAGAGCGGCCGTAGGGATTAATCGCGCCTAACGGGAAATGTTCGGAATATTGCGTGCAGCCGGATTCACCGTATACCGTCGCGGAAGAGCTGAACACCAGTTGCTTGACATTGGCTTCGGACATCGCTTCAGTCAGCGCTAACGTGCCGTAGACATTATTATGGTAATACAGCGCGGGTTTTGCGCAGGATTCCCCGACGGCTTTCAAGCCGGCGAAGTGCATCACGGTATTGATGTCTTCGTGGGCGAAAATATCGGCCAATGCTGTTTTATCGCGTATATCACATTGATAAAAAGTGAGCGGCAGGCCGGTTATCTGCCGCACGCGCGATAATGATTCGGTTTTGCTGTTGGACAGGTTGTCAACGACGACAACGCGGAATCCGGCCTGCAGTAACTCGACGCAAGCGTGGCTGCCGATATAGCCGGCGCCGCCTGTCACTAATATGTTTTTTGGGTTCATGCTTTTTTGATTCATACGGTTACTGTATTTTCAGTTTTATCAAGTGCAGGCGCCGGTTGTCGGCCTTAACGACTTCAAAGCGCAGGTTATCGACGATAAGACTTTCGCCTTTCTTGGGCATGTGTTCCAATTGGCTGACGATAAAACCGCCGATGGTGTCGTATTCATCCGTCGTTAATTGGGTAAAGAAATGCTCGTCGAATTCCTCTATCGGCATCAGCGCCTTTACCATGTATTCATGGTCATTGCGTTGGAATACATAGCTTTCGTCTTCGTGTTCGTCATGTTCGTCTTCGATTTCGCCGACGATTTGTTCCAGCAAATCTTCAATAGTGACGAGACCTGCCGTCTGCCCATATTCATCGACGACGATAGCCATGTGGTTGCCGTTTGTCCGTAATTCCTTCAGCAACACATTCAGGCGCTTGCTTTCAGGAACGACATAGGCGGGACGCATAACTTGCTCGACGGGCAGGGACTTGTTTTGCAGCACGCGGGCCAGCAGGTCCTTGGCCAGCAAGATGCCGACGACATTGCTGCGGTCCCCTTCGATAACCGGGTAGCGGGAATGGCAGAATTCTATCAGCAGCGGGAATATCGTTTCCAATTCGGCTTCACGCGGTACGACGACCATTTGTACGCGCGGTATCATGATGTCCCTGACTCGCATCTGCGATACCTGCAACACGCCTTCTATCATCGACAGCGCATCGGTATCCAGTAAACGATTTTCACGGGCTTCTCTTAATATGTCCAGCAGATCTTCCAGATCTTGTGGCTCCCCGGTCAGTAAGTGGCTGATTTTTTCAACCCAGCTTTTCTGCGGGGAGTGTCTACTTGGAGGTTGGTCATCGCTCATGGTTTCATGTACCTGTATAGGGATTATTGATATTCAATTGTTGCAAAATAATGATTTCTTTATGTTCCATGATGTCGGCGTCATCATCGTTGATATGGTCATAGCCCCGTAAATGCAAAACACCATGCACGACAATATGCGCCCAATGATCGGCCAGGGTTTTGTTTTGTTGTTGCGCTTCCCGTTCCAGCACCGGCGCGCAGATCACCAGGTCGCCTAACAAATCAAACTCGATGCCTGCTATATCGGGCGCTTCAAACGGGAAGCTGAGAATATTGGTAGCCCCGTGTTTATTGCGGTATTGCTCGTTGAGTTCGGCGCTTTCCTGTTCATCGACGATACGGATCACGATTTCGGTATCCTGCTGGTTTATATCGTCAAGCATATCGTCAAGCGCGGCATCAACCCAGTGTTGAAACTGTGCCAGGGTTGGTTGTCCGTCCGAGCTGGAAATAGTCTGGATGTCCAGGTAATTCATTCGGGCTTGGCCTTTTTTTCGTAAGCTTCATAAGCCGAAACAATACGCTGGACCAGCGGATGCCTGACGACATCGCGCGCATTGAAAAAGGTGAAGCTGATGCCGTCAATATCTTTTAAGACTTCAAGCACATGCCGCAGGCCGGACATTTTTTCCGACGGTAAATCAATCTGCGTGACATCGCCGGTGACGACGGCAGTCGAGCCGAAACCGACGCGGGTCAGGAACATCTTGATTTGCTCTACCGTGGTGTTTTGCGCTTCATCGAGAATAATAAAGGCGTCGTTCAGGGTTCGTCCGCGCATGAACGCTAACGGCGCGACTTCGATGATGCCGCGATCGATCATCTTTTCAACCCGCTCATTGCCGAGCATATCGTACAGGGCGTCATACAGAGGCCGTAAATAAGGATCGACTTTTTGCGCCATGTCGCCCGGCAGGAAGCCCAGTTTTTCACCGGCTTCTACGGCCGGGCGGACCAGGATGATCTTGCGGACTTTTTCGTTTTGCAAGGCTTCAATCGCGCAGGCCACGGCTAAAAAAGTCTTGCCGGTCCCGGCAGGTCCGACGCCGAAATTAATGTCATGAGATGCAATTTTTCTAAGGTAGTCCTGCTGGTTCGCTCCACGGCCCTTGATCATGCCGCATTTGGTCTTGATGCTGACGTTCGGCAAGGCTTGTGCCGCCGTTTCGTCCAGCATGGCGTCTATCGACGCATCCTGCATCGCCAAATGGATCAGTTCGGCGGTCAGCAATTCCTTCTCGGTGCTGTCAAACAGCTTTTGCATGACGGCGCAAGCGGCTTTGACCGAACATTCCAGCCCGGTCACTTTAAACTGGTTGCCGCGGTTGGCGATTTCAACCTGCAGGCGGGCTTCGATTTGCCGTAAATGCGCGTCCAGTTGGCCGCAAAAATTGGATAACCTGCTGTTATCGGCGGGTATTAACGAAATTTCCTGTGAAATCATGCGCACTGACGGGATTTTATAAAGTGGTCAACGGATGCGTCGATGAGACGGCCGCGCAGCGAATTAGGCAAGGCTTCGGTAATCAAGACCTCGATAAATTGGCCGGCCAATCTCGGATGGGCAATAAAATTAACAACCCGGTTGTTTTCGGTCCGACCCTGCATTTGCAGGGGATTTTTCCTGGACTGGCCTTCGACCAGGACGGTCTGCACGGTATTAATCATGCTATTTGAAATGGCTGCAGTCATTTCGTTGATGCGCTGTTGAAAACGGTCCAGGCGCTGTTTTTTGATTTCGTGAGGCACATCGTCGGGCAGCTCGGCGGCAGGCGTCCCCGGCCGTTGGCTGTAAATAAAACTGAACGACAAATCAAAACCGACTTCATCAATGAAGGCCATCGTTTCTTCGAATTCGGCATCGGTTTCCCCCGGAAAGCCGATGATAAAATCCGAAGACAGGCAAATAGTCGGGCGCACGGCACGCAGTTTA
>SCST01000313.1 GCA_004299465.1 Methylovulum sp.
AACCAGAATAACCCGGCGCTGTTGGGCAACAGGAATTTAAACCCCGAGACCATTAATACCTATGAATGGGCTTTTGATTACAGGCCATTCTCACGCTTAAGAACAGCTGTCAATATCTATTACTATGAAATCGACAACCTCATATCGGCCGTGCCCGATGCTAACGGCATCACGAGCACGTTCCAGAATAACGGTCATCAAGACGGCTATGGCGGCGAATTTGAGTGGGACTGGCACCCGCAAGGGCAGTGGAATATCCGGGGGAATTATGCCTGGCAGAATGCCGTCAACGACGAAACGGGGCTGCGTGTAACGGGCGTGCCCGAGCACCATCTGTATGCTGCCGTGGTCTGGCATTTTTTACCGCAATGGCAGTTGCAGCCCCAGCTTAACTGGATAGGCGGCAGGACGAGCCTGTCCGGCGATAACCGGGAACTGGGCGATTACGAAACCGTTGACCTGACTTTGCGCGGCAAGAAGCTGTTCAGGCATGTTAATCTTGCCGCCTCGTTACGAAATGCGTTCGATGCCGATGCGCGCGAGCCTGCCGCCATGCGTTTGCCTGAAAACCTGCCGCTGCAGGGAAGAAGCTTTTATTTTGAGGCATCGCTTGAGTTTTAACCGGTAGGGCGTGCCGCGCGCGCCTTTTCCGGCGCGTGGATAACGTGCCAGTCTGTTGATGGCGCGCGTAGCACGCCCTACTTGGCAGAATGCCGGGTTCAAGGCATCGCCACATCAAGAAATTTCCGGTAATCGATCGATACCTTAAGGCCGGCAAAATTTCCTGCCATGTTAAACAGCTCGTGGTTTTTTTTATCGAAACTGAGTTTGACTTCGTTCAGCGCGTTATTTTCATAACCTTTGTCAATATGAGGCGTGTCCAGCAAAAAGTGGTAAATGTAGATTTCCTGGTCGGGTTCATCTTTAATTTCCAGCGGTTCGCCCAATTTTGCCAGCACCGCGGATTTTTTCGGCAATTCGGCGGAAATCTTGGCCAGTAAATCGGTATTCGCTTTCAGCTGCCTTTTTTCCTTGTCAATATCGGCTCCTGCGATGGAGCGCAGGGATATTTCTAAAAACTGCGGCGGCGCTATCTGCAAGAACAACGATGAAAACGACCATGCCGCCAAACGCTTTTCTGGATTAAATAATAAATCGGAATAAAACTTGATTTCCGGCGTGACCCGTTTTTTATCGGCATCGACTTTTCGGAACCAGTATCGCCAATGCCGTCCGCCGTCTGCTGTGGGCGTGTCGTCGCTGGGATAAAGCCTGGACAGGGCAATAAAATCCTGGTTGTAAAGCAGCGGTTTTTTAAATTGCAGCGTAAAGTCATCGGTGACGGCAATGCTGAAATAGCGGTCGAATTCATTCATCTGCAAATAGGTTTGGTAGGCGCGTATCCAGTAAAGGCAACCGGACAAGGACGCCGCCAATATCACTAGGCAGATGATGCGTAGGCCTCGTTTAAGCCATGCAGGAGTCATGATGGTTTAATGCCGGGTTTGGGAGTCAATCGTCATGCCGCATTCGTTTAACATGTTTTCGACGTCGATATTGTCGAATATATAATGTTCGCCGCAAAATTCGCAGATGACTTCGATGTGCTGCCGTTCCTTGAGAATGCTTTCCAGTTCCGTCCTGCCCATCGCGTTCAAGGTCCTTTCTATCCTTGGCCGGGAACAGGC
>SCST01000820.1 GCA_004299465.1 Methylovulum sp.
AACGTGGGGCTTGGAACGATTAAATTCTGCCATATTTTTCTTGTTCACGAATCAATCTCAAATTCTTGTCGCGAATATTCGCGAATAAAATTCGTGACTGATTAGCAATATAGTTTTTAATATTTATAAAATCGCTTTTATGACTTTATCCAAACATGCGACCTAGCCATTGGACAAAGTAATCTAAAAAGCGCGCTTGCCTGCGCCAAAGCTTCGGCGGACAGGCAAAAATGCGATGGTGAAATTCTATCAGATGGCGCTCTTGAAAGCAACTACCCTAATAGCTCACAAAAAACATCAGTGAACTGATATCGTATAGCTCATAATTCCTGTTAGCGTAGTTGGTATGACTATGCAAACAAAAAAAGAACTGCTCGGTATTGAATTAGAAGAGTATTTAAAAGCTTCCAAGGCGGAAAAAGGTCGCATTCTCGACTCACTCGTGAGGCAAACGGGGATGTGGAGAGAATCGATCATGAGGAGTTTCCGCAGGCTCCAGCTTAAGAGAGTCAGCGATGAGAAGAAGCGCGGTCGAAAAACATACTACACCGGAGATGTCTCGGCCGCTCTAAACGAAATCTGGGAAGTGGCCAATCAATGTTGCGGTGAATTGCTTCACCCTGTCGTTCCCGAATACGTTGAAATTCTGAAACGCGACGCTATGTGGAAGTATGACGACACCACAACCGGCAAACTCTTGGCTATGAGTATGGCGACCGTCAAAAGAAAAGTGTCGGGTTGGCAATGTGAGAGGAGCGGCCGAGGCATTTCCACCACCACGCCATCGGCCATTAAAGCGAGGGTTCCGATTTTTCAAGGTTCATGGCATGAAGTACCGGTTGGCATGGGACAGATCGACACTGTGGCTCACTGCGGCGGCACTTTGATCGGGGACTTCGGCTACAGCACAGGCTATGTTGACGTTTCTTCTGGTTGGATTGAATACCGAATGCAGTGGAACAAAGGCATGGAAGCGACCAAAGAAAGCTTGGAGACCTTCAGGAGAAGTTTGCCATTTCCTTTGCTTC
This sequence comes from Methylovulum sp., assembly GCA_004299465.1. Taxonomy (GTDB): domain Bacteria; phylum Pseudomonadota; class Gammaproteobacteria; order Methylococcales; family Methylomonadaceae; genus Methylovulum. The sequence goes on from SCST01000820.1 coordinate 1,029, forward strand.
ACATTCACCCCGACTGTGGCACGGAATTTCTAAATGATATTGTCATAACTTGGTGCGGAGAGAAAAAGATTGAAGTTTCTCGGAGTCGCAGTTATCACAAAAATGACAATGGTTACATTGAACAAAGAAACGGGCACATCGCGAGAAGATGGCTCGGCTACGAGAGAATTGGTAACCGAGAGCTCCTGCCCAAAATTAACCGTTTCTACGAATTGGTTTGTTTGTATCACAACCACTTCATTACCCAAAGATTATGTATCGGGACCAAGATGTTGCCAAATGGAAAACACAGGAAGGTTTATGAAAAGAAAGCCTTGACGCCGTACATGAGACTGCGCGCGAACACAAAAGTTTCCGAGGAAATCAAATCACGTCTTCGAAAAGCGCACGAGACGCTCAATCCGAAAGTCTTGCACGACAAACTAATCAAAATGAAATGTGATATATTAAAAGCCAATCGGCGCGCTACGGGAACGGAATCACTTCACTAACAGTTTCTAATGAGCTATTAAGCTTGATGTACGAGACGAGTACATCGGTAACAGTTTGTTCGCTTTTGAATAATACTCCCACGGCGTCTCGTAGCCAAGCGTCTGGTGCGGCCGGACGAAGTTGTATTCGATAAGCCATTCGGTAAGCGCGCGATTAAAAATGATCGGGTCGGCTGTCATGTTTCCCATGGCGATGAACTCGTCTTTGAGCGTCCGGTTGAACCGTTCGCAGACCGGGTTGTCCGTAGGTGTGTGTTTTCGAGACCAATAGTCACCGAGCCCGAGTTCCGTAACCGCCTGGGCAAAGTGTTTGTAGAACTCCGAGCCGTTGTCGTGGCAGGCGTTCCAGGCCTCGTGGTCCAAGAGATACATCAGTCGTTTCAGAAAGTCACCCGCATTTCGAGAACTTTTAGTCGTGTACATTCTGGCAAAAGCGATTTTGGAGGCGGTGTCGATGCCGGTCACGATATACCGCTTCACTCCGTTCCACCAGATGACGATGGTATCTAGAGCCAGCAGGAAGCCCGGGAACGGTTGTTTTTTGAGTTCAGTGATACGTTTCTTTTCCTTGGCACGCTTCCGTTTGGCTTGCGTTTGAGCGTTTTTCTTGGGGTTGTAGTAAAGCCGGTATTTTTGGATGGTGTATTGAATTTTCCATGAAGAAATACTCTGGCCATAGACATTTTTGTAATGGGCGGAAAGTTTTACCTTGCCCCAGCGGAGGTGGGCCTTGCGGATAGCGATAACCCGTCTCTCTTCAAGCGGAGTGATGGTTTTTTCTCGCACATGCTTGGGAGCACGACTTCTGGTTTCCAGAGTTCGAAGATTTTTCTCGTCAAACGCGCCACGCCATTTGTAGAAAGTCT
>SCST01000314.1 GCA_004299465.1 Methylovulum sp.
AAAAAATATACGCCGTCACATCATGCACCAGGCGCGGAACCAGGATGGCCAGGAAATAATACTGCTGGGCATAAAAGTAAAAACTGCTGACGACCAGGAAGACATTAGCCCACAAAAACCACCTGCCGAACACCGTACTCACATAACGCTGGCATAGCACTGCACTGAACACCAGGCTGACACACAGTCCCCCGGCAATAGCCTTAAGCCATTCAACCTGCTCGGCAGCGAGACTGTTTTTCAGGAAAATACCGATATAGATAAAAATACCCGCCGCCACGCTTAACCATAACAGCAAATGAAACGCCCAGGCCGGCAAACGGCAAATGCCTCGCGCCACGCCGTGCTGCTGCTTGAGCACATGAAATACCGTCCAGGCCGCTACCGCGACATAAAACACCTTGTACGGAATAAACAGGCTGCCGATACCAAAAACCACTATGATGGCAAGCGTCATCAGCACGATATGATGCCGGTAGCGCTGGATATACTCAGCATTGCTGGCCAGTAAAATCGCGCTGGCAATAATATGCGGCGTCCCGAACAGGATTTGAAAAGCCAAAAAATGCGTCGGACTGCTCGGCAAATGTTCTTTTAAAAAACCTTGCCAAAACCAGCCGTCAAACCACTGTAAAAATAAACAGAAAGGGATGATGGCATACAGACTTAACAGCCATCGGAATGAGATAGACAAGGTTTTTTCATCGGGCAGGTCTTGAATTGCAATCGTTTGTGCAGACATGGATTATCCTCTTTTTATTGTTATAGTTGCAGCTATGCAACGCTTCTCCTGCACCTGCCTTGGAACATAACGCGATAGCTCGAATAGCTGCTCGATCAAGAAAAATAATAAGTTATACTGATTATTCCATGACATTCAAGCATTGCTTTTGATTTTTTAGCCGATATGACTATCCGTTTCGAATTACACCCCCGCCTGCAACAAGACGGTATCAACATTGGCCGCTTCGAATTATGCCGGTTATTAATGATGAACGACAGCCACTATCCCTGGTTCCTCCTGATCCCGGAAATAGCCGGCAAACGTGAAATTTATCAGTTGGCAAAACCGGAACGCGACTTATTGAGCGAAGAATCCAGCTATCTTGCAGAAAATCTCGCACAGCTTTACCGTGCAGATAAAATGAATATCGCCGCCATCGGCAATCTAGTCCCGCAATTGCATATCCATCACATCGTCCGTTATCAAACCGATATGGCCTGGCCCGCACCAGTCTGGGGCTTTGCCGCAGCGACGCCTTATACGGAACAGCAAATCGGCGAGCAGCGGACACGCCTTCGCAGCGCTTTAAAGCTTTGCCGGTTTGATAGCTATTTGCCGGCCGAGTAGGACGCACACGGCGCACCAGACGAAGAAAGGACAAATCTTACCCGGATGGGTATAATCGCTTACGGCAACGCCCCGACAACAAGAACAACCGGCATCGTCCAGCGAACCCGACTTGAAAAACAAGCTTTCAAAATACCATGACCCCAGAACAATTCCATCACTACGCCCAACAAGGCTATAACCGTATTCCGGTCAGCCGC
>SCST01000315.1 GCA_004299465.1 Methylovulum sp.
GGGGGCATCGGGTTTGATGTGTGCGATAGAGGCGGGCAAGCGCGGGCGTAGCGTCATAGTGTTGGATCATGCCAACAAAGCCGGCAAAAAAATCCTGATGTCCGGCGGCGGCCGCTGCAATTTCACGAATTATTCGATAGAGCCTGATAACTTCATTTCAAACAACCCGCATTTTTGCAAATCCGCGCTGAGCCGCTATAGCCAGTGGGATTTTTTAGCGATGATTGCGCGTTACCAGATCCCTTATCATGAAAGGGAGCACGGACGCTTGTTTTGCAACGAAAGCGCAAAAGACATCCTGTCCATGCTGTTAACGGAATGTGGCAATGCCGGCGCTACCTTACAGTTGAACACCCGCATCGACAGCATTGGGAAAATAGCCGATACCTACCATATCAATACCGGCAGCGGCAAGTTTGGCTGCCGATCCCTGGTCGTCGCGACCGGTGGCTTGTCGATACCCAAAATGGGCGCGACACCGCTGGGCTATAAAATCGCCGAACAATTTGGCATTAATATCGTGCCGACGCGGGCAGGACTGGTGCCGTTTACGCTACAACCGGATGATAAAGATAAGTTCTCAGCCCTATCGGGCATCGCCGTGCCGTGTGTCGTCAGCAACCCGCGCCGGAGTTTCAGGGAAAATATCCTGTTTACCCATCGCGGCTTGAGCGGGCCGGGTATTTTGCAGATTTCATCGTATTGGTACGCAGGAGAAGCCGTTAGCATTAACCTGCTGCCGGACATCGACCTGGATGCAGAACTGAAAGCAAAGCGCCGTCAAAAACAAAAAAATACGCTAAAAACCATACTGGACGGCTATTTGCCAAAACGCCTGGTCGACTGCCTGCTGGCCGGCGAATTACTGGAACTATCGCTACAGGACTGTTCCGACCGCCAGGTCCGGCATATCGCCGAGCGATTACAACACTGGACGATTAAGCCGAACGGTACGGAAGGCTACCGCACCGCCGAAGTTACTTTGGGCGGTGTTGATTGTGATGCCGTTTCGTCCAAAACGATGGAAAGCAAACAAGTGCCGGGGCTTTATTTTATCGGCGAAGTGCTGGATGTAACAGGCTGGCTGGGCGGCTACAATTTCCAATGGGCGTGGTCGTCGGCCTGGTGCGCGGGGCAGTATGTTTAGGCGCCAGGTTTTGCACGTTTATACTCACCCAGATAAGCTTGCCCTTTCGTAGCGCGCGCGGCGAGCCCTGCGGCAGAATCTTCGGGTCGCGGACATAAAGGGGAAAACGTAGCGCATTGACCTTTGCGATAGTCGCTTATGCACCAAATCTGCACATCCTGCGCCGTTATTTTCCACAGTTCTATCGCTATAACTGCATAGCTGATGCGTAAAGTGTGTCGTGACAATAAACCAAAGGAGTCAGGCTTATGAAACAAAACTTTTACTTCAAGTTAGGCATTATTTTTGCGTTGATTTTATGTTTGATACTGCCGCAAGCCTTTATAAAGGGTTTAGTGGGCGAACGCCAAAGTTGGCGGTATCGAGCATACCAAAGTATCGAACAAAGCTGGCCGGGCGTGCAGACGATTGCTGGACCGGTTCTCTCGATCCCTTATCACCTGAGCTACAACACCAAAGAAAAGATTATCGGTACAGACAAACAAGAAACAGAAATTATCAAGGAAGTCACTGTGCATGATGTCTTGTACCTTATCCCCAAACAATTGACTATCGAAAGCAAACTGGAAAGTTCGCTACGTTATCGCGGCATTTATGGCGTGCCGGTTTACACCAGTGGTATGCAGTTCAAGGGTGAATTCAGCACCCAGGCTTTTCTCGACTTCATCGCCAAGAACAAAGACTATAAAATTCGCTGGGAAAAACCGCAGCTCTCCGTATTAGTGGGCGACCAGCGCGGCATAGCAACACCGCCCAGCCTGGGCTGGAATGGAAGCAAAATCGCCTTTCAACCCGGTAGCGCGTTGCCCGGTACGGAAGCGGGTATGCACGTCATGTTGCCGGATATTAGAGAGGGACAGGAAACCAGAATCCCGTTTAATTTTGAAATGGAATTACGCGGCATGCGTTCGATCAACTTCGCGTTATTATCGGAAAATACCGATGTGCGTCTGGCCGCTAACTGGCCGCATCCGAGCTTTACCGGTGCATTACTGCCCGAAAAGCGTGACATTAACGACCAGGGTTTTACCGCCCAGTGGCGTGCCTCGTCATTTTCTTATGACGTGACTGGCGCGATAGAACAATGCCGCAAGGGCCAGTGTAGCAGTTTGTTGCGGCAGGCGGTCGGCATTGACCTGATCCAGCCGGTAGATGTCTATCAGCAATCCGAACGCAGCATCAAATACGCCGAATTGTTCATTATCCTGACTTTTGTCGCGTTAATCCTGTTCGAGCTGCTGAAAAAACTACGTATCCACCCGATTCAGTACACGCTGGTCGGCATGGCGTTGCTGGTATTTTACCTGCTGCTGATTTCACTTTCTGAACATATACAATTCCTGCTGGCCTATGCCATAGGCGCATCCGGCAGCACCGCATTGCTGACCTGTTATTTCGGCGCTATTTTGCATAGCCGCAAGCTAGGATTGATGCTGGGCGTGGGTCTATCGGCCTTGTATGTCTCGTTGTACGTTATCCTGCAAGCCGAAGAAAGCGCCTTGCTGATGGGTAGTTTATTATTGTTCATCGTGCTTGCGGCCTTGATGCTGGCAACCCGTCATTTCGACTGGTATGCGCTGACCGGCCAGGGCGACGCCGCTACGGAAACACAAGAGTAATATGTCGACCATGAAAAAAATCGCGTTGACCCTGTTATTCGTTGGTACAGCAATCGGCTTTTTGAGCCCGGAAAGCCACAGGATTCCAGTTGCGGGCGCAAGAGCCGCCGACTGGAACCCGAAATCCTTCTGGTACAGTCCGTGGGGACGTTCCGGCAGCCACAAAGGCATCGATATTTTCGCCAGAGAAGGTGCTCCGGTATTGGCGGCGACGAGCGGCGTGGTGGTTTATACCGGTTTTAACGACATGGGCGGCAATGTCGTACTGATTCTGGGAGCAAAATGGCGGCTTTATTACTACGCGCATTTGCAGCGTATCGACGCCCGCGCTTTATCGCTGGTTGGCACGGGCGATATGATCGGTACCGTCGGTTGCACCGGTAATGCCCAAGGTAAACCTCCGCATTTGCATTTTTCCATTCGCAGTGTGTTGCCGTTGTTTTGGCAATACGATGCCAGTCAATCGCAAGCCTGGAATAAAGTTTTTTATATTGATCCCGGCAAATTTTTAACATCGTAGATGCGCGTCGCGTACCCACCTAATCATATCAACAAGACATGAGCAAACACATTCTCATCGCCGATGATGACCCCCATATCCGGGAGGTTATCCTCTACGCGCTGGAAAAAGCCGGCATGCATGCCACACTGGCAGAAGACGGGCGGCAGGCGCTACAGCAATTCAATGCATTACCCGTTGACTTGATCGTACTGGACATCAATATGCCTGAGTTTGACGGGCTGGAAGTCTGCCGCGAGCTGCGCAAAAGCTCCGATGTACCGATTTTGTTCCTGTCTTCCCGCGATGAGGAGATCGACCGGATATTAGGCCTGGAAATCGGCGGCGACGATTATGTTACGAAGCCTTTCAGCCCGCGTGAGCTGGTCGCGCGTATCAACGCCATTCTCAAGCGTATCCACGCCGCGCCCAAACCGGCCGGCGAAGCCAACCGCTTCAATCACGGCGGGCTATGCATGCAAATAGACCAACATGCAGCGACCTGGAACGGCCAGGTTGTCAGCCTTACCGCCACCGAATTTGCAATGTTGCTGCTGTTGATACGCCAGCCCGGCCGCGTGTTCAGCCGCGATACCATCATGCACAGCGCCTATGCCCATAATGTCTACGTCAGTGACCGGACCATCGACAGCCATATCCGCCATATTCGCCAGAAATTCACAGACGCCGGCTGCGAAGCGGTGATTGAAACCGTTCATGGCGTCGGTTACAAGCTCGCCGCATGCTTATAAACGCAGAGCTGCCGATATTGAATCGGCGCTTGTTCCGGCTCAGGAACATTTTGCTGATCGTCATGTTAATGGTGTTGGGATTGCCGCTGGGCGGGCTGTATTTCTTCCGTATTTATGAAAACGAGCTGGTGCAACAAACCGAGCGCGAACTGATCTCGCAATCCGC
>SCST01000316.1 GCA_004299465.1 Methylovulum sp.
GTTCGTTATCCCTTTAAGTACGCCGGCTTCTTTCAGGCAGAATTCACAGTCGCTTGAGTAAAAGAACCAAAAACCGGCTTTCTCAGCCAATATTTTTGCCGCCTTATCGGTCCCCTTTTTCGCCCTATCGTCCATAGCGAAAGCACCGAACGTCGCAATTGGCCGCCTTGAATTTTCATCCAGGATGGGATCCGCCATGACAACACGCTGTGACACTTCGCTGAACTTTTCCGCTTTGTCTAGCATAACCCGTTGCAGGTACATATACGTGGACACGTTACTTTCAGTAGGGTTGTCGATAGCGGTGTCCCGGTACTTTTCCATGTTTTTACGGAACCATTCGGTCGACAGCGGTTTGGCCTCAGCAGGAACTGATTGCTGGGGTGGCGAAATAGGTTTTTCTTTGGCTATTGGCAGCTCCGGCGGTGGCTGTTCAATAATTTCTTCGTCCATGTCGTCCATGTCGTCCACCGGATATTCATACCAAAACCATCCCCTTTCCTTGTCTTCGTAGAAATAATTGTTAAATCCACCGGGTTGCGCACGCCCATCCGAAACCCCAAAAAATACGTCAGGATTTTGCTGACTGACTTCTTGAGCACAGGCAACGTTAGCGGCCATCACCCAAATAATAAGGGGCAAAATAGGTTTGTTTATCATGCCGCGGCTGCAACGGTATCTTCTTCGATTGTTTCGAGACTATCTTTCGTCGTTATTGCCAGCTTTGTGATGGCTTCTGCATTATCAAGCGTTACAGTGGCGCCGGTAGAATCAGATTCTGCACCGCGAACCCTATCACGTAACCCCATGCTGATTTTTCGCGAGCTTTGTTGTATCCCTTTAACTATTTTTTCCAATTCATTCATGGCTTGCCTGCGCTGAGTATCACTCAAGAGACAAGCAAGCCACAATGCGGTCAATTTCTGCTCCACCATTTGGCTTTTCTCGATGAGCTGGAGGTAGCGGTTTGCCAACGGGTCAATAATGGTGACTTCATATTCCTGTAATTCGGGTTTCCTTACCCTGATGCCCCTATCGCCAATTAATCCATCGGCAATGTCAATTTTTTGATCCAGCTCACTATTTGCATGTTCAATGGCATCGCCCAGTTGTTCAGACAATTTGTCTTCTATATTGCTTATGCGTGATATGCGGGCGTAATAGCGCATCAAAGCCACGGATCTCGAATAGCCGTCAAAATAATTACGGTAATATCGCCGGGCCAGTGGTGTTAAACTGGTTTTGATGACGATGCTATTGTCGCGAAACTCGTTAATAAACGACGTCCTGACGTAAGCTCTTTTTTCTTTTGCCGCATCCGTTGTCGCCTTATTTTCAATGGGTTGATTTTTTTCAGTACGTTCAGACATGGTGTTACCTAACTGTTTTTATGAGTGTTTTGTTAAGAATTAAGGATATCCTCAATCGCCTCGGCGGTTGTCATGCCGCGTCTGGTCCGTTGGGCAATTTCCCTGATATCGTCAGGGTGGGTCGAGTAAAGCAGCTTGGTATACCGGTCAACCATCAACCGTCCGATACCCGCCCCATAACTGGTGATGAAAAAAATTTCCGAATAGGCGCCGGTAACGGTATGAACGGATTTCAGGAAGGTATAACCGCCCTCGCCTATCATTAACCTATTCTGGTTTTTTATGGATTGAATGGTTTCCGGTTTCTGGTAAAGCAAATACAGGTTTGCCGAGTTTTCCGCTATCGCCACGCCGGACGGTGAATTGTACAAATCATTGAGTGATTGCGTGATGGTGATCGCGGCGCCGTTATATTTACGGAACCGGCGATATCCGGTTTCGATAAACCTGGCGATATTGCCTTTAGCCAATAAATCCCATGCCTCATCAATGAAAAGGATTTTGCGCTGATCCCGATTGCCTAAATACATGGCCTGTTGAATTTGATAAATCAGGATCAATAACACGACTTGCTGCAAATGGGCACGCCCTTTAAGCTCTTCCAACTCCAGACAGGTCAAGGGATTATTGAAGTTGATGTTGTTGTCGCCATTAAAAAACCGTCCGTATTCACCGACGCTCGTGAACGCAAATAATTGATGCCCCATGTCCACGACGCGCCGATCCTCATCATTAAGAAGGCTTTGCGCTACCTGATCAACCGTCATGCTGGCGCCGTACTCATCCCACAAACCTTTCAGGATGG
>SCST01000878.1 GCA_004299465.1 Methylovulum sp.
GTGGAAACGAGGATGCTTTTCCAGCCACGCTTTGACCTTGGGGTGGTTGTGCGTGCCGTAGTTGTCCAGAATCATGTGAATGGCCAACTCCGGGGGCACGGCGCCGTCGATCTGTCGCAGAAACTTCCTGAATTCGATGTTCCGATGTCTCGGATAACAGGAACCGATGACCTTCCCTTCCAGCACGTCGAGTGCCGCGAACAAGCACGTGGTGCCGTTGCGCTTGTAGTCATGGGTCATCGTCCCGCAGCGCCCTTTCTTCAGCGGCAGGCCCGGCTGCGTCCGGTCCAACGCCTGAACTTGCGACTTCTCGTCCACGCACAGCACCACTGCCTTGTCCGGCGGATTCAGGTACACCCCCACCACGTCCGCCAGTTTCTCGACAAACCGCTTGTCCTTGGACAACTTGAATGTCTCGACCCGATGGGGCTGAAGACCATGCGCGTCCCATATCCGTTGCACCGTGGATTTGCCGACCCCCTGGGCTTTGGCCATCGAACGCACGGACCAATGCGTGGCATCGGGCGGTTTCGTTTGGAGAGTCGCCTCGACGATGGCCTTCACCCGGTCCGGCGGAAGAGCCTGCGGACTCGGGCCGTGGGGTGCGTCCTCGGCCAAACCCATCGGCCCAAGCTCCTCGAAACGTTTGCGCCACTCAATCACCGTCGGACGAGAGGTGGACAGTTGAGCGGCGATCGCGTTGTTCGACAGACCGTCCGCCGCCAACAGGCAAATGTGCGCCCGCAGGACGGTCCGTTGGGGGCTGGTTTTAGCTCGCCGCCACGATTCCAGTGTTGCGCGCTGCTCGTTCGCCATCGTCAGAGCCTTTGCTTTTACCCACATGCCCCAAACCATAACACGATGGGACAATATTGTCAAGATATTACTGGGACACTACACTAGGCACTCTGACCGTAGCCGAATTGCGCGCCCTGGCCTTTGGAGAAGTTATAAAGCGGCCTATATTTCGTCTGCCGGCCTTCGAACAAC
>SCST01000317.1 GCA_004299465.1 Methylovulum sp.
CAACCTGATCACGCTGGTAGTCGACAATGCCCGGCTGCATACTGAAAAACAGCAACGCATCGAACAACTTGCGACGCTGAATGCGCGCTATATCGCGTCGAACGAACAGCTTAAAGTGACGCATGAGCGCTTGATTAAGTCCGAAAAACGGCTGAACGATATTCTCGATTCGCTGGATAGCGTGGTTTGGTCGATGGTGCCTGAAACCCTTGAAGTGCTTTACCTCAACCAGGCCGCTAAAGACGTATCCGGTAGGGCGGTCGAGGATTTCATCAATGACCGCCAGTTATGGATGAGCATCATTTATCCTGACGATCGGGCAAGGGTGCAAAACAGCCTGGTCGAGTCAATCAGAACCGGCATGCAAAAAATCACTTATCGTATAGTCAGGCCTGATGGGGAACTGCGCTGGCTGTTCCAGCACATGCATGTGGTCTATGACAAGGCCGGGAAGGCGGAGCGTATCGACGGCATTACCGTGGATGTTACGCAACATAAATTTAATGAAGACTTGCTGAAACAGCGTAATGAAGAATTGCAACTGGCGCTGGATAAAATCCAGGAAGTGCAAAGCCATTTGCTGCAATCGGAAAAAATGGCCTCCGTAGGCCAATTGGCGGCGGGCGTTGCGCATGAAATCAATAATCCCATCGGTTATATCAATTCCAACCTGACGTCGTTGAAAGGCTATGTCGAGGATTTGCTGGCGTTGCTGGCAAAATACGAACAGGCTGAAGCGGTTTTCGCCGATGCCGGCAGGCTTGCGGAGATTAACGCCTTCAAACGGCAAATGGATCTGGCCTTTGTGAAATCCGATGTGCTCGATTTACTGGCGGAATCGCATGAAGGTGCTTTCAGGGTTAAAAAAATCGTCCAGGATCTCAAGGATTTTTCACATGCAGGCGGCGAGGATGATTGGCAATGGGTGTCGCTGCATGCCGGCTTGGAAAGTACGCTCAATATCGTCAATAACGAGATTAAATATAAGGCGCATGTGGTCAAGGAGTTCGGCGATATTCCCGAAGTCAGGTGCTTGCCGCACCAGCTTAACCAGGTTTTTATGAATTTGCTGGTTAATGCGGCCCATGCCATCGACAAGGAGGGTACGATTACCTTACGCACGGGAACGGAAAATGATACGGTTTGGGTCGAAGTCAGCGATACCGGCAAAGGCATTATGCCGGAGCACCTCAGCAAAATTTTCGATCCTTTTTTCACGACGAAGCCGGTAGGCAAAGGCACGGGCTTGGGGCTTTCAGTGTCTTACAGCATCATTAAAAAGCATAACGGGGAAATTAAGGTGGACAGCCGGCAGGGGGAGGGGGCCACCTTTCGAATTATCTTGCCGGTAGATTCTTCTGCCGAGAAGTAGTTGGGAAGCGTCGGGTAAGGTAACCCGCAAAAAATAAACCCCAGATACAATAGAACGCAGATGATTATACCCACAGGGCACAAGTGATAACCACGGATAATCCATGAAAGATCTGCGTTAATCACTTGTGGGTATAACTATCAGCGTCATCTGCGTTCTCGGCAACTGCTCCTGCGTTGCTCTACCTCCTGCATCCATGCAGTCGTCGGCAACTGACCTGTCCATAGACCACCCTTGTGGTGGCGTTGCTAAACCACAAGGATGTG
>SCST01000789.1 GCA_004299465.1 Methylovulum sp.
GATAGGCAGTTGCCGGTAGATAGACAGGGTTTCTTGCGTGCTTAGCGGCGTCCGTCCGGCATCGGCATGATAGAGCAGGAAAGGAAAAATCGTCTGTAAATGGTCCCAATTGTCCGCTGTCGCCAACGGGCGGCGATCGAGTCCGTGTACCGGTAACGGGGCGAAGAACGGATCGTTGTTAAGACGCTGCTGAATTACCGATGCAAAACCTTCGAGAAAGCTGGCAATCAGTGCTTGAGGCACTGAGCGAAATGCTCGCAGTTCTTGTAATGCGGCTTCCCAGCGCAGCAGCAGGCCAAAATTGGCGGTTTGTGCGAAATGTCCCGGCAGCGCCCAGTTTGCAGGCCAGTTCGCGCTGGCTGTCGAGGCGGCCAGCGCGGGCGGGAACGGGCGCGCCGACAGCCGTTGCGCCATTTGCGGCGGAACCAGCAAGGCTGCCGAAAAAGAAGGGCCGCCCAGGAATTTCGAGCCGGTCAGTGCGACCATGAAGCCGTGTTCCAGGTAGGCGCGTAAGGTCGGCGTTGCGAGGCGGAACTGGCAGGCGTCGACTAATACGTCGATGTCGTCCTGGAAGCGATGCCGTAGCGCCAGAACGCAGCCGGGACTGGGTGCGATCAAGCCGGTCTTGGATTGGTCGATCAGGATCAACAGGACGCGGCGCTTTAATGCAAGCGCTTCGCAGACCAGCGCGGCAACTTCCGCATCAATATCGGTTTGCGGCCTGGGGCTGCCGTCGCTTAACCGGATAGATACCGGCACAAGCTCAGGCGTCTGGGCGCCGCGGCTTTCGGCAAGACGGCTGCCGTCCAGCGCAGCGGCCACGCCTCTACCGGTTTCATTGCTTTCTATCATCACGATACGGGCCGGGATGGATGCGCCGCTACCTGCGTATTGCGCCGCGATGCTGTGGGCGTCGGTGCCCGACGGCGAGAATATGACCTCGGTGCTATCGGGCAATTCGGATAAGCGCAGCAATTCCTTGCGGATGCGCCCGATTTCATGGGCATAGACGGCGGTGGGCGATGCGCTACGGATGGCTTCCTGCAAGCGTTCACGCAGTTGGTTCGCGCAGTCGTAGCCCACCGTGGAAATAACCGACGCCGTCGAAGAGCCGTAGGCCAGCAGCGTCGGGTCAGGATAGGGCCGGCAGCCATAGAGGTTCAGGCCGCTGGCGGCGTCCACGGCAATGCGCGCATCACCTCCTGCCGTTAACAGCGCGGCTGTGGACGGCAGGACTTCTTGCTTGATGTTTGCCTGCGAATCTATGGTTTTCACAGACCTACATCACCCCGCGCTGCATGGCGTTAAGCAGCATTTGCCGGAATGCGGTAAATACTTTGCGCATTTGCGGCTGCTTGTAGGGGAATAGTTCGACGGGATCGAGCGCATGTACGATCATGCAACTGTCCACTTCAAAAATCAGCAATTTGCCGTCAGCCGTTTCGCCGCAATCGATACCCAGGTAATCCAGGCACAGCGCTGCATTAATGCCGCGCAACGCAGCGCTGTGCCTGGCGGCGAAGCCGGTATCAAAATCCGCCATGACGCGCGCCTCTTCGGCGCGTTTTTCGGCGCTTTCAGTCATGCCTGCATTCAGGTAATGAATCATCCAGTGCTCGGATATGCCGAGATGGCAGATGAACGGGCGACCTTCTATCAATACGATGCGGTATTTCCGGAACAAGCCGTCGCTGCCGCGATAATCGATAAATCGCGACACATAGAATTCCTCGTTATCGACATGAGCCTGTAAATAATCATTTAACGCCTGTGCATCCGCTATTTTGTCGAGGCCATGCCCGGCATGGGAATCGACGGGACGGATAATAAGCGGGTATTCGCCGTCTTCAAGCAACTGGCCGAGGGACGTAAGATGGCGGCCGATGGCTTCGAGAACCTGCTTGTGTACGCGGACAGTGACCGGCATCATGACGCCCGGCGTCGATTTAAGCAGTTCGCAGGCCCGGTCGCGGGACAATAAGGCGATGCGGGCCGGTAGGTTAAGTACCGGCCGAGGCCACGACGCTAGCACGTTTGCCAGTTTTTCCAGCAGCGGCATATTGTCATCGGACTGGGCAATCGCGACGAACAACACATCATGACCGGGCAGTTGGCTGGGTAAAGGCTGGTTTTCGGTAATATAAACGAGATCCAGCGCGACATCGCTGTCTTCCAGCAGGAATTCCAGCGGCGTGTTGGCCATCAGGTCGCCAGTGCTCATGATGGCGCAGATGCGGATAGCGGCCTGTCCGTTTGTCGTCGGCGGGGTATAGACCTGTTGATAGCGGATGGCTTCGGCTTGCATCAACAGGGCCAGGTCGCGGTTGCCGCGTAATTGCAAAACCGTCGATAAGTCCATCAAGGTATTGGCGTTGGGGTCGGTTTCGGCGCGCGCTATCAATTCTGCGCCAAGTGGCGCGAGATCCTCGCCGGAGAAAGCCATTCTCATGAGTTTGGCAAGGCCGATCAGCGGTGTGGATGCAGCGTCCTGTAGCGTGTCGGCGGTCATTATATTTCCTGGGCTTGGGACATGGGTTTGTTGCTCTCGGCCATCTCGCCGAAGTTGAGGGTTGCGTCGACCAGCGCGTCGATGTCGCGTTCAGTGGTGCGATGGTTGACGATTGCGGCGCGGATCGCGAGCCGGCCTTGCAGCGTTGTCGTCGAAGGCGCCGCGATGCCGGATTCCTGTAATGCGATAACAATATCCGCATTGACCCGGTCGGCATCCCGGCAGCGATAGCGAAAGCAGACAATATTCAGCGCAACCGGCGCGAGGAGTTCCAGGTGCGGGTCGCATTCGATACGCCGCTTCAGGTACTGAGCCAGCGCGCAGGTGTTGGAAATAACTTGCCCCAGCTTTTCCGGCCCGTATACGCTGATCGTGAACCAGGTTTTCAGCGCCCTGAAACTGCGCGAAAGCTCGGGACCTAAGTCGCACGGCCAAGGTGAGCCTGCGGCGAGGCCGCGGGTTTCGCGCATTAAATAGGCGGCCGGCGACGCGAAGGTGTCAAGTTGGTGTGCGCTGTCTCTTACCAGTATAAAACCGGCGTCGTAAGGGACCTGTCCCCATTTGTGGAAATCGAAAGCTATTGAATCGGCGCGTTCGATGCCCTGCAAACGCGGCGCTATGTCTGGTGCCAATATCGCCAGGGCGCCATAAGCCCCATCGACGTGAAACCAGAGCTTTTCGCGTTCGGCGAGTTCTGCAATAGCGGCTAGCGGGTCGATGGCGCCGACATCCGCGCTGCCGGCGGTAGCGGCAATGAAAAACGGCGTCAATCCCGCTTTTTTATCGGCGGCGACGGTCTCGGCGAGCGCCGTCGTATCCATTTGGTAGTGTTCATTGGCCTGAATCCTGCGTAAGGCGTCGCTGCCTATGCCGGCAATATCCATCGCCCCGGCAATGCTGATATGGGCGCTGGCCGAGGTATAGGCTACCAGTTTTTGCTTCGAGCCGGCGATGCCGGTTCGGCGGACATTCGTGCCCAATAGCGCGGTGCGGGCAACCAGGACGCCGATGAGATTAGCCATCGAGGTGCCGCTTACCAGCAGGCCGCCGGCCGTTTCCGGGAAATCAAACAGTGTTCGAACCCATTGCATCAGTTGCCGTTCAAGTTCGACGGGGGCCTGATCGCGTCCGCCGAGATTGGCGTTGAGACCGGCCGCCAGCATCTCCGCCAGCATGCCGACCGGTGTGCCGCCGCCGTGAACCCAGCCCATGAAGCCCGGGTGGGCGTTACCTGCGGCATAAGGCAAGATGGTTTCCATGAAGACTTCATGTGCCTCGGTAAGGCCGAGGGGCGTATTATCCAGCGCTTGCCGGAAGGTATTGCGTACATCCTGCGGCATGGGTTGCCAGACGGGTTGCTCACGCAAATGCTCAAGATAATCCAGCATATCATCGAGCATTTGATGGCCCTGTAACCGGAAAGCCGGCCAGTCGGATGGGTCCAGCGTGTTTTCTGAAGTGTTCAGCATGAGCTTTGTTTAAAGGCGATTCGGTTTGTTATTTGGGGCATAAGGCGATTTCCGGCGAAGAATATACCCAACTCGCTGGTTTTTTTGTCCATTTTCTGC
>SCST01000318.1 GCA_004299465.1 Methylovulum sp.
CTAAAGACCCGTTGGCCGCCATCACGATGCCCGGCACGGTGCTGGATTACGAGTGGGCGCATGCGTCCAACCGCCTGGCTTTGTTAATCGCCGATCAACGCGGGCAAGGCAGGTTAATGGTTGTTGATGCGGAGCGCAAAACAGCGGCCATCGGGATTGCGATCCCTGACGCCTATCGCCCGAGTTGTTTTGCCTGGCTGGGCGATGATTCCGGTTTCCTGTTGGCGATGGCAAAACCGGAAAAAAGCGATGAATTCGCCGAAGATAATTTCTACCGCTACACCTTTGCCGGACAGCGGTTTGACGCGGTATTCCAGGCGATTGAACGCCAGTATGCCGATATTTTCAGTATCGAAGTCGATCCGGGGACGGCATTTTGGGCGGCCGCATCTGCCGGCGAAGGCCACCCGGACCTGGCGATCTACCGGGATGGCGAAACCGTGTTGCTGACCGATGTCTATCCCGGCTCTGTCGCGCTCGTGTCCTGGCAAGACCATCGCCTCTTGGCGCTGACCGAAGCCTATCTGGAATTTGGCCTTAGCCGCGAGGAACGCGCCCGGAATCCGCGCTTCGATGAGTACAAGTATCCGGGGCGATCCTGGGGCGATGTTGTTGCGTACCGGATCGATCCGGTAACTAAACAGGCGGCCCCGGATAACATCGGAATGACGGCGCTGGAAACGGCGATGCAGACATCCTATGACCGCCGTTACCGGAGCGCGCTGGTTAGGAATGACGGCTCGTTCACGCTTGATATTGTGCCCGTACCGTAAAAATTAGTAGCTACTCAGCCATCAAAAACAATGGAACGCAGATGACGCTGATCATTATGATGTGTAAGATTTTGGTAACTGTTCAGAGCCTTGCCTGACGCGTAGGGCGTGCTGCGCGCGCCTTCTCCGGCGCGTGGAG
This sequence comes from Methylovulum sp., assembly GCA_004299465.1. Classification (GTDB taxonomy): domain Bacteria; phylum Pseudomonadota; class Gammaproteobacteria; order Methylococcales; family Methylomonadaceae; genus Methylovulum. Next base: position 913 of record SCST01000318.1, read on the forward strand.
AATGTGCCAGTCCGTTGATGGCGCGCGCAGCACGCCCTACAGCAAGGGGCTGAATGGTTACAGATTTTGTAACGTTTAGTTTGGTAAAGTTGTCCACTGTAGAGCGCACGTTTCAGGCAGTGGCGAGAAGTTGATCGCCGCTTTAAGATTATCAGTGTTCATCATAATCATCTGCGTTCTATTTTGCCGGCCCCAGGCCTCCTTACAAGTGTAGGTTTTTTCACCCTTCCCCGCCTAATGCCGCACAAATTGCCGGGAATGCATCGTTAATCCCCCCCGGCATGCCAGGCCAAGCCTCCGGTTGTCCAGGTTTGACGGGAAGCAGCTGATGGTTAAGTAAGGCGGCGATAATCAAAGACCAGCCGTGTTGGAAAATACCCACCAGCCGCCAATGTTGTCCGCGCTGCCGTGCCGCGCCAGGCTCCACCGGTTCGGTGATGTCCAGTGGCGTGTCGGTTTGCGCCTCGGCTTTGCCGCCTACCGACAGCAGCCACCAAGTCGCTATGGCGATTGCCATCCACAACCGTTCTGCTCGCGCCGCATCCTCCATGCGTGTGTGTTGCCACTGCCAACCACTGCGTTTGCTGTGTTTGAAGCCCTGTTCTATCCAAGCCCGCAACCCATACCAACAGGCATCCGCGCATTCAGGCGCCAGATCGGTCACCACCAGCCACGGGTCTTGATGTCCTTCGCCCCAGCAACCCAACAAGGTACAGTCCAGCCGAGTCTTTTTGCCGGTAAACGCGGTGCCTCGGCTTTGATAACGCGCCCCTTGACACGGCACACAGACGGAAAATGGCTGCCAGCGATGCCGACCCTTGGCACGAAACGAGCCTTGGCTGTTGATACGCAGGAACGGATGCCAGCCCAAATCGACGATGGCCCTATAGAGCCACTTCGCATACAGACCCCGATCCGCCAACACAATCACCTGCCAGCCGGGCGGCAAAAGTCCCCGAAACTGACCCAACAACGCCAACCACTCCGGTTTCCAGGGATGCTCTATCTCGGCTTTCAACACTTTCCAGGCCACCGGCACCGCACAACCTCGATAGACAAGACTGATAACCAGAACAACAAACCGATCTCCCAAACTGGTCGCATCCAAGGCAATGGCCAATTGCCGTCCCTCCCAGCCGTCCAATATCCACGCCAACCAAGGTCCCCAACAAACACTGACATCTAGTTCGGCACGCTGTTTGCCCGCCTTCGCATCCGCTTCCCGATAGGTGTCGCGCAATTTTTCACGCATCGTATTGAACGATTGTCCCAACAACGGTGCCAGTAAATCAGCCACCGCCGTCAAACTACACGACCGCGCGACGATCATACCAAAACTCCATAACGCCAACCCCACTGCCTGCGGCTTGCTGAGCGAAGGAAAACGCATAGTAACCGTATTAATCCATTGCGATAGTTCAGGATGCTGAGACATGGCAATAACCTCCGGTGAAAATTTGTATTGACACCTGTTAATTTATCTCAACACACTGTTTTGTCTACTTTTATTTAAAAACCTACACTTGTAAGCCCCAGGCCTCTCCGTCCCGCCCCTGTATCAATGCGTGCATCGCGGCAGCAATAGCTGCTGATCATTCAACACAAATCGTTTAAAACCATTGCCGCTGGAAGGCCCCGCCGCCTCGCGCAGACCTGCGCTCAAAGACCGGGCATTGCCGCGCCGTTAAAACCTGCTACTGGTACGCGTCTTGCGTTAGAGAGCCCGATAACATTTTTGTTCTCTTTCCCATTACCTAGAGGTTTACATGCGTAGATTAATGCTTCCCATTTTTGGCCTGACGACCGTATTGACCGGCTGCTCGACCCTGCAACCGCAAGCATTGCAATCGGCGGCTAAGGCGCTCGATGTTGCCGACATAACATCAATTGAATATTCGGGTTCCGGCCGCTGGTTCCAGTTCGGCCAGGCGCCGAATCCGGCATTGCCGTGGCCACAGTTCGACGTCAGCCGTTTTGCCGCGGACATCGACTACCAAACGCCCAGTGCGCGCGTACAGATCACGCGCAAGCAGAGCATAGAACCGGGACGGCTGCGCCCGGCCCCGGTCGAGCAAAAACCCGACCAGTATGTCAGCGGTACTTATGCGTGGAATCTCGCCGTTCCGGCTAGCGCTCCGCAAGGCGCCGCTCCAGTTCCGGCAGCCCAGCCTGCGGCCGTCGAAGAGCGTCTTGCCGAGATTTGGGCGACGCCGCAGGGTTTCCTGAAAGCGGCCATCGCCAATCATGCCAGTACGCAATCGACTGACGGCGGCACGGAAGTGTCGTTCACCTTGGACGGCAAATACCGCTACATCGGCAGCATCAATGCCGACAACCAGGTCGAGCGCGTTCAGACCTGGATTGATAACCCGGTGCTCGGAGATACCTTGGTAGAAACCCGGTATTCGGATTACAAGGATTTCGACGGGATAGCATTCCCCAGCCACATCGAGCGTATCCAGGGCGGCTATCCGGTGCTGGATTTAAACGTATCGGCCGTTAAAT
>SCST01000034.1 GCA_004299465.1 Methylovulum sp.
GCATGAACCAGTACACGCAGGAACCTAAACTGACTGACGGCAAACTGATATGGGAAGCCTGCCCGCCGGCATCACTAGACCCCGAAGTGATTAGCTGCGTTGAAAAACCGTTCGCCGCAGGCGGCGGCATCCACTTGATTCGCGGTAATCTCGGCCGCGGCATATCGAAAGTATCGGCCGTATCGGAAGACCATCAAATCGTCGAAGCGCCTGCCGTCGTCTTCGATGACCAAGACGAAATGATGGCGGCGTTTAAACGCGGCGAGCTGGAACATGACTTTGTCGCCGTGATCCGCTTCCAAGGCCCCAAATCCAACGGCATGCCGGAGCTGCACAAACTGACGCCGGCATTGGGATTATTGCAGGACAAAGGCTTTAAAGTCGCGTTGCTGACCGATGGCCGCATGTCCGGCGCATCAGGCAAAGTGCCGTCCGCCATTCATATGTATCCCGAATGCGCCAACGGCGGCCCGCTGGCCAAAGTGCGCAACGGCGATATGATTTACCTGAATATCAAGACCGGGGAAGTCAACGTATTGGTAGACGAAACCGAGTTTAACGGCCGATTGCCGGAAGAAAATTCCGCTAAAAACCATCATATCGGCATGGGCCGCGAAATGTTCGGGGGCTTCCGCCAGGGCGCGACCACGGCGGAAACCGGCGCAAGCAACCTGTTCGTTATCGATTAAGCGTAATTGATTACCGACTCTTAAAAACAACCTACCTGGTAGCACAATGACTCAAAACCACTGGAAAATCCAACCGAAAGACGTTTTAAACGCCGGCCCTGTCATGCCCGTAATGGTCATACAGAACCTCGAAGACGCCGTACCCCTGGCAGAGGCCCTGGTAGCCGGCGGCATTAAAGTGCTGGAAATCACGTTGCGTACCCCTATCGCGCTGGAAGCCATCAAGCTCATCAGCGAAAACGTTAAAGATGCTATCGTCGGTGCAGGCACGATTACCACAGCGGAGCAGCTTAAGGCCGCTGAAGACGCCGGCGCCGTTTTCGCGATCAGCCCCGGCCTGACACCGGCATTACTAACCGCCGCCCAAACCGGCAATATTGCACTGATACCCGGCATCGCAACACTGTCGGAATTAATGATGGGCATGGAATACGGACTGGATCATTTCAAGTTTTTCCCCGCCGAAGCGGCAGGCGGCATACCGATGTTAAAAGCAATCGCAGGCCCTATGCCCACTATTACCTTTTGTCCTACCGGCGGTATTTCACCCGAAAATTACCGCGCTTATCTCGCATTAAGCAACGTAGCCTGTGTTGGCGGATCATGGCTGGCTCCGGCGGATGCGGTAAAAAACAAGAATTGGGCCAAAGTAAGCGAACTGGCAAAACAGGCTATTGATAACGTCATTGCCGCCTAATTAACGGCAGCACTGGCAGCACGATAACGTTTCTAAAACAGAGAAACCTAAAACAGAGAGAATATCCATGACCTATCTACGCAGCCTTACCTTAAATGAGAACGCTCAGTCTTTGTGTGAGTTACCTGTTTTAATTGGAACCACCGGGCCCAATGTAGTCGATGTTCAAGCCTTGTACAAACAGACCGGCATGTTCACCTATGACCCCGGCTTCAACTCTACCGCGAGTTGCCGTTCCACGATAACGTTTATAGATGGCGAAGAAGGCATCCTGCTTTACCGGGGCTACCCTATCGAACAGCTTGCCGAGCAATGCAATTTCCTCGAAGTCTGCTATTTGATACTCAATGGTGAATTACCTAACAGCGACCAACTGGCAAGTTTTCAACACAATATCACCATGCACACGATGGTGCATGACCAGTTGACCAATTTCTTCAAAGGCTTCCGCCGCGATGCCCACCCGATGGCGATCATGGTCGGCGTTGTCGGCGCCTTATCCGCTTTCTATCATGACGCCCTCGACATACGTTCGAAAAGCGACCGCGAAATGTGTGCAATACGCCTGATCGCCAAAGTACCGACTATCGTCGCGATGTGCCATAAGTACAGCACGGGCATGCCGTTTATGTATCCGCAGAACAAACTGAGCTACGTCGAAAACTTCCTGCGCATGATGCACGCCACCCCTTGTGATGACTATACCGCCAACCCCGTACTGGTACGCGCGTTAGACAGGATCCTGATTCTTCATGCCGACCACGAACAAAATGCGTCAACATCGACCGTCCGCCTCGCAGGTTCCAGCGGAGCCAACCCGTTTGCCTGTATCACGGCCGGGATTGCCTGTTTATGGGGCGCTGCGCACGGCGGGGCCAATGAAGCGGTACTGAATATGCTGGAAAAAATCGGCGATGTCTCGCGCATCCCCGAGTTTATCAATAAAGCCAAAGACAAGAACGACCCCTTCCGCTTAATGGGCTTCGGTCATAGGGTCTATAAAAACCACGACCCGCGCGCCAAATTAATGCGCACAACCTGCCATGAAGTCCTCAACGAACTGGGGCTGCACGACACCAAACTGTTCGAGCTGGCATTGGAACTGGAACGCATTGCCCTTGAGGACGATTATTTTATCGAGAAAAAACTCTACCCCAATGTCGACTTTTATTCCGGCATCGTGCTGCACGCGCTGGGCATTCCCACCAATATGTTCACGGCGATGTTTGCGATGGGCAGGACCGTAGGCTGGATAGCGCACTGGGATGAAATGATCGCCGATCCCGAACAAAAAATCGGCAGGCCGAGGCAGCTTTATACCGGGACGACGCGACGCGACGTGCCGGCTGATCATAGGAAATCGGTTTAGTGATGGGTGTGCCAAGGATGCTGCGCCTCCCTGTCATCTGATAAGGTAACCCGCAAAAAATAAACCCCAAATACAATAGAACGCAGATGATTATGATAACTACGGATAAGGCCATGAAAAATGAGCGCTAATCATAACTATCAGCGTCATCTGTGTTCTCGGCAACTGCTCCTGCGTTGCTCTACCTCCTGCATCCATGCAAGTCGTATTTTTGGTTGATTTATCGTGTATTTTATTTATTGCGAGTTGCCTAAGGCATAAAACCCGGTGTATCTCTACCGAGTTTTCGCTAGCAAGCCCCACACCTGCACAAGGCGATTTCCAAGAATGAATGGTTGTGCGCATTTTATAACACATTGAATCCTTGACAGTTGTCGGGGATTTCGCATAGTTCCCACGCTCCAGCGTGGGAACTCATCCAGCAACGCTCCAGCGTTGCGTGACGCTGGAGCGTCACTGACGGCATTCCCACGCGGAGCGTGGGAACGATGTCGTGGGGGGTATTTTTTGCGAGTT
>SCST01000319.1 GCA_004299465.1 Methylovulum sp.
CTCATTTTTTCGGATCAGGCACCGCGTATGATAGCCATACCGGTATTACGAAAAACTGGTTTGCTGGGGTTTTTCGCTATTTTTTTAACGGCTTGCGACCCGATGGTGAGCATTGAAGGTTCGTTTTGGCCCGCCTGGATTATCTGTATTCTTGCTGGACTGGCGGTAAGCATAGTGCTGATGTGGCAATTGGTACGATACAGGTTGGCACCGTATCTCGGATCGCCGCTGTTGATTGCGCCGAGCCTGTGGGCGTTATGTACCTTCATCATCTGGTTGTTATTTTACTCGACGTAAACGCGGGTGCCATATCATGGAAAATAATCAAACTGATAATCACACTGCAAATCTTGACCATCGGAAAATGGCTGGTCGACTCATCGGCATACTAATAGTGTTGGGGGCAATCATAACCGGAACGTTGGTGTGGCGCATAAACTACCAGCATCCCCGTACCAACGACGCGATGGTGCGTGCCAACATCGTCGGCATCGCACCGGAAGTGAGCGGCCGGATAGTGCAATTGCATGTCGAAGACAACCAGTACGTCAAGCAGGGCGATCTGCTATATGTCATCGATTCTCGTCCCTACCAAGCCAAGCTGGCTCAAGCTAAAGCCGAATTGCAAATAGCCGAAAAAGACGTGGATTCACGGCGTGCTGCCAGCGGTTCCGCCGAGCTTGTCATTGAGCGGCTTGAACACCAACGTGCTGCAATGGTTTCTGAAGTTGCCCGGATTGAAGCCGAAGAAATATCTGCATAACTATCTGGAACGCATTGCGCCATTGGCGGCGAAACAATATGTAACGGCTGACCAGTTCAAACAGGCCCAAGCCAAATACGCCGCCTCCCGTGCTGAGCTGGCAGACGCGCGGGCCAAGGAGCTTTCCGCCCGAAGCGCCATTAGCGAAGCCAAAAGCGACAGCCGCCGCGCTGTCTCGTTGATTGCCCAAGTAGGTGATGTTAATGCCCGCATCGAAGCGGCCAAAGCAGTGGTCGCCGGCGCCGAACTGGATGTGGAATATTGCTCGGTGCGTGCGCCTTTTAATGCTTATGTTACCAATCTGAACACACGGGAAGGCGAATACGTCAAGGCCGGCACGCAGTTGTTCGCCCTAGTTGATGACCGCTACTGGTATGCCATCGCCAACTTCAAAGAAACGTATCTACAGTCCATCAAACCCGGTCAGGAAGCCGACGTATTTCTGGTCGGTTATCCCGGCAAACGCTACCGGGGTGTGGTAACCGGTATCGGCTGGGCTAACTCGCCGGATAATATCAAGCAACAAGGCGTATTGCCGGAGGTTGACCGCACCTTAAACTGGGTCATTCTCGCTTCCCGTTTTCCGGTGCGGATTGAGATAAGCGAACGCGACCCGGAGCATCCGCTACGCATGGGTATGACCGCCTTTGTCACCGTTCTGGACCGTCCCGCCGAGAATGTCGACAAGCCCAGTACGAGCCGATAATTCACCGGTTTAAATAGATCTACCCGTTCGCACCGCGCTTGTCGAAGTGCAATTTTTAGAGGCTTCCTAATGAATAACGGCGATCCCCAGCACACTAAAGACCTGCACAAAAAACAAAATAGGCTTTGGTTCGGAACCAGCCTTGCACAATTCCTAAAAATTGAACTCAAGGATTTTCCAAGTCGACGCGTAGCGGCATTAAGACTGTTCATCGTTTCGCTGATTATTGCCTTGGTCGGCCAAACCTTGCACGTGCCACCGCTGGGGGCGATTGCAGTTCTCATTTGCTTGAGCTACGACGCCTATGCGAATGCTGGACAGTCGCTGGGATTCGGGTTGCGCCAACTGGGCTATATTATCCTCACCACCGGGTTGTCGGTATTTGCGCTGATGTTTGCCGGCAACGATGTCTGGCTGCTGTTACCGTTATCCTTGGTAATCATTGCGCTCGCCCTGTTTCATGCCCGTTTAATCGCCTGGCCTACCGGCATTGCGCTATGGTATTCGGTGGCTGTGTTATATAGCCCAAGTACGCCCGATGAAAATATCTATAACGCCTTGTGGAATATCCCGATCATTGGCGTACTTGCTATTGGCACATGGACGGTGGTGCATCTGACCATCAAACCGCAAGATCCGCTCAAACTACTGAAGGTGAGTATCGCGGAACAACTGGCGGCAGTAGAAACCATTTTCACCACCCGCATGGCCGACAGCGGCGTAAATATCCATAAGCGGGTAATCCGGAAACATTCCACCGCCGGCAGCTTAGGTAAAATATTGGGGTTGCTGGCAAACGCGGAACTGATACATCCCACGATACGACAACAGCATGATAGTTATCTTGCCCTGTTTCTGGAAATCGACGGTTTGCGCCAGATCGCCATCTGGCTGGATCAGGTATTGACGGCAGAGTATCGTGCACAACCGATGAATCAGGAAAAATTAAATGTTTACCTGACCTTGCAAAACGCCTGTGCAACGCTCCGGCAAGGCGTAGAAGAATCGCACGATGTGTCGGGACAAATAGAAACGCTGCTGACCGATGACGTGCTGCACCGTTATTCGCTGCAAAGCA
>SCST01000320.1 GCA_004299465.1 Methylovulum sp.
TCGGGATCACACCCCAGGCGTCCAGCGTCGCGCGGCGTATAAACGCGGCGCGGTCGGCGTCCGGCGAAGGCTTCAGGCCTTTTGCCTCCAGCTTTGCCAGGACAAAGGCATCAATCGGATTGCGCACCCAACTCTTGTCTTTAAGCTCGGGATCGGCGGGACGGCGCACGGGCTGATATGACCAATGCGAGGATTTTTTGCTTTGCGGCGCATTGGCCTCGGCAAGCACTTTCTTTTCAACGACCGGAACTTTCGCCTGCGAGCCAATAGCACCGACCGGATTGTTAAAAAGATCGGGTTGTGTCTTTTTTACGCCGATCGCACCGACCGGGTTATTGAACAAATCCACCGCGGACACGGCATCACCCGCCACCGCGCCGGACAGCGCCCACATTACCGCAAGATATAGTTTGTTTTTCATTGATAGTCTCCAAAAATTAACGCATTCAAGCGAATCTTATTGTTTTTGGTCCGCCGACGATTTAGGCCCAGGCACGGCGACTTTAGTCAATTTACCACCTTCTTCCTCGTAGTTTTGCGCACCCACTGCACCGGCAACATTAAAGCCCTTGGCAACCAGCAGGTCAGCCGCTTTACCGGCGCGCCCGGCGTGGTTCGATACCGTGATAATGGTTTTATCCTTGGGAATAAAGGCCAGGTTATTTTCTAGTTCTTTGGACTGAATACTCAGGTACACAGGAAACCCGCCGATCGCCGAGACCTCATCGGGACGGCGCACATCGATAATGAGCAATTGCTCAGGCTTGGCGAGCAAAGCATCGAATTGAGCGCGATCCAATTTCGGCGTTTTGGCCGTGTACGGACGAGCCTGCGCGGCAGCTTTATCGGCATGGTCGTGGGCCGCCCCAAATGCAACAGGAGCGGCAAGAATCATCAGTGTCAGTATCAATTTCGTTAAATTTTTCATCGTGTTATCTTTCCTGTGTCATATCTGGAAGGGCTTGGGATGCACGCACTTGCGTTGTCCCATCGGTACTGGTTGTAATAGAGCAGCTATCGTGCCAGCATCGTAAAAACGCATCACCGAACATCTAAATAAACATAAGATATTGACTTAAATATATTTTTATCAAGTTAAGCGGCATTTGGCGAGTCTAAGCATCGGTACTGCCCGCAGATGGCTGCTGAAAATCAAATACCTCATCAACAGGCCCTGTTGTTAAATAAACAACAGCGGGCGCGATGCTGATCAATACAAAACTAATCACCGCGTAACTATTCAGATCCTTGCCTGAAGCGTAGGGCGTGCCGCGCGCGCCTTCTCCGGCACATGAATAACGTGCCGGCTCGTTGACGGCGCGCGCGGCACGCCCTACAGCAAGGGGCAGAACAGTTACATAACTACGAAGGACACGAAGAGCACGAAGTTTTAATATATTGATCTACGGTGTATTTTCTTCGTGTCCTTCGTGATCTTCGTGGTGAATAACCTGTTTCCACGAACACTTCACAGTCTCCCCCTACCGGGCGGTATTGACCTGTCCGATCGCCGCACGCAGATCGGCAATCGTCACGACACGAGGCCCATGCAACGCGGCGATCTGGTTAACGTCCAAACCCAGCTTCAGGATATTCTGGTACAGGTTAACCGAGTATGGATTCGGCGTTGCCGGCGACGGAACATTGGCTGCAAGCGGCGTGTAGGCATCGGCTTCGACCAGGATTTTCTCCGCCGGCAGGTAGACCAGTGCGAACGCATCGTTATGGCCGTTGCCGGCAATGGCATGAATCTCGATCGAGCGCCTGCCGTCCGACAGCACATAGTTATCCGCAAAATTTTCGAAACCGGCGGGCTTATTCGACCTTTCCAGCCGGTCGGGATTGAGTGTCCGCGGCGCGGCCCAGGCCTGCTCATAGAAAGCCCGGTTCTGCAGCGGCGTGACTATCGTCGCGCCGGCATCGACGAAGGTGCGCAAACCGCCGG
>SCST01000321.1 GCA_004299465.1 Methylovulum sp.
CAGGCGCGCCGCGCTCTCACCGTATTTTTCGCGTAGCGCAATCGCGATCGAATAAGGCTCCTCTCCGCTCGAACAGCCTGCGCAGAGGATGCGCACCGGCGATCTGTCCTGTTTGCGCGACAATATACGCGGTATCAGGCAATCGACCAGCAATTGCAGTTGTTCCGGCTCGCGATAAAAATAGGTTTCGTTAATGGTCAACAGGGCGACCAGTTCGTGAAATTCGTGCTCGTTAGCCAACAGCAGGGCGTAATAGGCCGATGCGTTTTTCGCGCCGGTTTCGGTGATGCGCTTTTGCAGGCCCGATACCAAAGGCGCTTCGCCTATGCCCTCGAAGGTCAATCCGCAACGCTGTTTGATAAGCGCCTTGAAAGCCGCGAGATTCATGGCATCCCCTCTCATACCACCAGACCCGCGAGGCGGCACATAGCCCCTGGAATTTCATCCGCGGGCAATACCTGCTGCACGGCCCCGCGCTCAATGGCAATCTTGTTCATGCCGAAGATGACCGAACTGGCTTCATCCTGCGCCAGCGTGGTACCGCCGGCATTATGGATTTTTGCTATCCCGGCGGCGCCATCGCTGCCCATGCCGGTAAGAATGATGCCGACGCCTTGACGGCCATAGACAGCCGCAACCGATGCCAGCAGCACATCGCAGGTAGGGTGGTAAATTTCCCCCGACAAGCGCGGCACCAGCGCAATGCGCCGCGATCGCGTCACCGCCAGATTGGTCTCCGATGGCGAAACATAGACCGTGCCCGGCGCAAGCGGGTCACCCTCCCGCGCAAGACGCACCGGTAACTTGCAGATAACGGCCAACCATTCCGCCAACCCAGGTGCGAAGCCATCGGCGATGTGTTGCGAAATCAGTAAGGGGCAAGAAAAGTCCTGGGGCAACTGCCCCAATATCGTAGCGAGCGCCTGCGGACCGCCGGTCGAAGAGACTATCGCAAAAACACGGGATGAATCATCGTCGCCAGGGTGCAGCATCAGCGTGCTTATCGGTGGCTGTGGGCATGGCGTGATCGGCACTGCCGGTTTTTCGGAAAATCGCGAGCGAATATGCGTAATGACGCGAATTTTAGCCAGCATTTTTACCTTCGCGACGAACGCCGCCCCGGTAGCCGGGTCTAGCGTTGGCTTACTGACCGCATCCAACGCGCCGTGAGCCACGGCGGCGCAGGCCTGTCCCGCATCGGCCATGCTGCTGACCACTAAAATGGGTACGGCGCGCGTCGCCATGATTTCGGCGATAGCGTCCATTCCGCTCATCACCGGCATTTCCATGTCCATCGTGACCAGGTCGGGCTTAAGTTCGATGGCGAGCCGCACGGCCTCCCGGCCATTCTTCGCTTCGCCGATCACTTCGATGCCGCCGTCGTATTCCAGCAAACTGCGCAACATATCGCGCGCAAGGCTGCTGTCGTCAGCCAACAGCACTCTTATTTTAACCATCGATGATTTTGCCTGACTCTGGGTTTGTCCGATCATGTGTCCGCCAGCTTGAACTGCTTGACCAGTTTACTCAACTCGAGCGACATCGCATTCATTTCATTGCCGATTTCGGTGATGCTGCGGATGGATTGCGCGGTATGGGCGCTGGCGGTGACGATTTCGCGCAACGCGGACACCACTTGGCTGCTGGCGGTTTTCTGCTGTTGCGTGGACAGCGATATTTGCTGGGCCGCGCTGCTGGTCTGGCCGGCGGCGTCCACCAGGTCGTCGAGATGACGCGCGGTTTCGGCGCTGGCGGCCATGCCGGCGTCTATCGTGCTGGCGCCCTTTTCCGAGGTGATTACCAGGCGGCTGATGGAGTCCTGGATCTCTTGGATCTTGTTTTCAATCTCGTTGGTGGAATCGGTCACGCTGTCGGCAAGCCGGCGAATTTCCGCAGCCACGACGCCGAAACGCCGTCCCGATTCGCCGGCGCCGGCGGCTTCGAGCGCGGCATTGAAGGCGATCAGCTTGGTCTGGTCGGCGATGGCGTTGATGATCTCCATCACTTTGCTGATTTCTTTCGACTTCGCGCCGAGTTCGACGATTTCCCTCAGGCTGTTCTGGTTGCCGGTGCGAATGTCGCCCATGCGCGTGAGCAGTTGCTGCATCGAATCGGAACCCTTTTTGCTGTTTTCCAGGGCATGGTTGGCAATAGCCACCACCGACGTGGAATGGTCGGCAATCTGGGTTGACGAGGCCGACAGCTCTTCCATCGTGGAGGTGATTTCGACCACAGTGGACGACATCTCCTCCACGGCCGCGGCCATCGAATAACTGACTTCCTGCTGGTGCAGGTTGTTTTCCACGACCAGCCCCGCCGTTTGGGTAAGCCGGGCGGCGGCTCGCTCCAGTTTATACACATTGTTGTTGACATTGCCGATAATCAACGCAAGGCTGGCTTGCATGGTTTTCATCGCAGCCAAGAGGCTGGTTTCATCACCGGCGCGGGTTTCAATGTTGATATTGAGATTATAGGCCGCGATGGCATGAGCGATTTTCACCGCATATTCGGGTTCGCCGCCGAGAATTCGGCGCAACATACGCGTCCCTCCGAAAATACAGAACAGTACCGCGGAAGTTATCAATAATGCGCATGCCCCCATGAGCATAAGTGTTAAATGCTCATAGCGCAGGTAATCGCGGGTCAGCTCAGCTTCCAGCTTCAGCAACTGCTGTTGAAGACTGCTGATTTGCTGATTGACGGCTTCCTGTCCCGTCACTTTAGCCTGGGCTACTTTCAGAGCCAATTCCATATCCTTGCTATAGTGTTGCAGCAATGACGGGATTTCCCTGATCGGTTCAATGGCCTTGTCTTCGGGCTGTTGTGTTGCTTCCTTTTCACCGAAACTTAGAACATCGTCGGTTGCCGGCTCTTGTTTCATAACGCCGAGCAAAGGCAACCCACTTAATTCGCCGGCCAAAGCAATCAGCTCTTGTAAGGGCCGGTTAATATTGTCGGACGACATTTGTTTGCGAGAGCTGAAAAAACTTTGCCGTGCTCTTGCCAGGGTTATCAGTGCAGCCTGGGAATCACCCACTGACTTTAAATAAAGCTGTTTCTCAAGCAGAGTCGCGGTTTTCGCTTCTTTAACATAGGACAACAGTTTTTGCAGGTGCTGAGACAGTTGTTGCTCATTATTTATCAACAGCACTTGTGGATCAGCAAGCTTTCCCGCGGCGGCAAGCTTCACTAAAGTCGTTTGTTGCAACTGATCGAGAAGTCCAATAAACGGTGCTTGTAATGAGGCCGATAAATTGGCGCGACCTTCAACCTCAGTTTTTATTTGCTTAACCGCTTGCTCAACTTTGCCAAGTATAGTGGCTTCACCGGTCAGCAAATAATTTAAAATCGGTTGACTAACCTGGGTAAAAATTTTGTCTTTTTGCTGCCCAAAAAATTCCATCGATGCAAAAGCTTGATTGAGGTGGTTTAATGACCAACCGACAGCAATCGTAAAACCAATAATAACAACAACAAGTATTAAACTAGCTAACTTCGATATTTGTTTAATTGACATGTTCAGGTGAATCACGCGTCCGCTAGTTTGAACTGATTGACCAGTTTACTCAACTCGCGCGACATCGCATTCATTTCATTGCCGATTTCGGTGATGCTGCGGATGGATTGCGCGGTATGGGCGCTGGCGGTGACGATTTCGCGCAACGCCGAAACCACTTGACTGCTGGCGGTTTTCTGCTGTTGCGTGGATAGCGATATTTGCTGGGCCGCGCTGCTGGTCTGGCCGGCGGCGTCCACAAGGTCGTCGAGATGACGCGCGGTTTCGGCGCTGGCGGCCATGCCGGCGTCTATTGTGCTGGTGCCTTTTTCCGAGGTGATCACCAGGCGGCTGATGGAGTCCTGGATCTCTTGGATCTTGTTTTCAATCTCGTTGGTGGAATCGGTCACGCTGTCGGCAAGCCGGCGAATCTCCGCCGCCACGACGCCGAAACGGCGACCCGACTCGCCCGCGCTGGCGGCTTCGAGCGCGGCATTGAAGGCGATCAGCTTGGTCTGGTCGGCGATGGCGTTGATGATCTCCATCACTTTGCTGATTTCTTTCGACTTGGCGCCGAGTTCGACGATTTCCCTCAGGCTGTTCTGGTTGCCGGTACGAATGTCGCCCATGCGCGTCAGCAGTTGCTGCATCGAATCGGAACCTTTTTTGCTGTTTTCCAGGGTATGGTTGGCAATATCCACCACTGACGTGGAATGGTCGGCAATCTGGGTTGACGAGGCCGACAGTTCTTCCATCGTGGAGGTGATTTCAACGACGGTGGAGGACATCTCCTCCACGGCGGCGGCCATCGAATGGCTTACTTCCTGCTGGTGCAGGTTGTTTTCCACGACCAGCCCCGCCGTCTGGGTAAGCCGGGCGGCGGCCCGCTCCAGCTTGTGCACGCTGTTGTTGACATTGCCTATCGTCAACGCAAGGCTGCCTTGCATCGCTTTCATTGCGGCCAGGAGGCTGGTTTCGTCGTCGGCGCGGGTTTCGATGTTGATGCTGAGATTACAGGCCGCGATGTCATGAGCGATTTTTACCGCGTATTCCGGTTCGCCGCCGAGACGCGTCAGCAAGCCGCGCAGGATCATCGTCGCCACCGCCACGGCGGCGACCAGCGAAACGACCAGGATCGCCAGCAACAGTTGGCCGGCGGATTGAATGTTCGCCTTCGCGCCCGCCTCATCCGTTTTGTTGCGTTTGCCGGCAAGCTCCACCACTTTGTCAATGGCCGTGCGGTGTAGTTCGTAAGCCGCTTTCATCCGGGACATTGCCAGCTTCGCCGTGTCCTTGTTCGATATTTTTACTGCGGGAATATACTCGTTGAAGGCAATGGTGTAGAAATTTACGGCTTGGGGGTGCGCCTGGTTCAGGAAAGTTTCGGATAAATCCCAGTCCAGTTTCTCGTTGAGCCAGAAGGTGTGCCGCTCGTCATATTCCCCTTTTAATTTCTTGAGACGTTCGATCAAATGATCCTGCTCGCCGCTGTCGCCGGTCTCGGACAATTGCAGGGCGACCAGGTAGGACTCGATAACATATTCCGGCGGCGGCAAAATATCCGCGATCAGGTCCTTGCCCTGAACGATGCGCTGGTAGACCGGGCCGTTGACCATAATTTCATTCAGTGTTTTGAAGGACCAAGCACCATAGACGATAAAGCCGAATGCAAACAGCCCGATCAAAAATGTAAAACGATGCCATAATTTGAGGCTCCGGAACCAATCCATACGATCTCCTCTTCAGGTGGTTTTTTCGCTAATATTAAAATATACCATGAGTCAGCCAAGATTAATAAACCTTAAAAACGCAGTTGGTTTTGTCTGGCATGTTTTTTGTGGCCGACATTCTCACGCTTAAACAGGTAAAAGCCTTTATGCTTCAGCGCGTGGATGCCGGCTTAAAAATCAATCCGAAAACGCCTGGTTAGCCAAAAAACAAAAGCCTAAAATAGCCGGCAAACGCATTTTCACCATTGAATAACCTCACTTCAAACGCAGCAGACGGAATCATCGCATGAAAATAATTTCCTGGAATGTCAACGGCATTCGCTCGGTACAAAGCAAAGGCTTTGCCGAAACGCTCGCGCGGCTCGATGCCGATTGCATCCTGCTGCAGGAAACCAAGGCCCAGGCCGACCAGATCGACAAGGCGCTGGCGGGCATCGATGGCTACCATATTTATTCCAACTGCGCCGAACGCAAGGGCTATTCCGGCGTGACGATTCTATCCCGGCAAGCGCCGCTGCAAATCGTTAACGATATGGGCATTGCCGAACATGACCGGGAAGGCCGCGTAATTGTCGCCGAATTCGAACAGTTTTTCCTGCTCGACGTTTATGTGCCGAATTCAGGCGAGGAACTGGCCCGGCTGGATTACCGGGCAAGCTGGGATACTGAGTTGTTGGCCTATTGCCGGCAACTGCAAGGCAAAAAACCGCTGATCGCCTGCGGCGATTTCAATGTCGCGCACCGGGAAATCGACATCGCCCGCCCTAAGCCGAATTACAATAAATCGGCCGGCTATACCCAGGTTGAAATCGACGGGTTCAGCCGTTTTCTCGACGCCGGACTGGTTGACACTTTCCGGCATTTTAATCCGGACACCGTCACTTACAGTTGGTGGAGTTTCCGCGCCGGGGCCAGGGCAAGAAATGTCGGCTGGCGGATTGATTACGTATTGACCAGCGAGGCGCTGGTCGGCAAAATCAAGCAAGCCTTTATCCTGCCGGATATTAGCGGATCGGATCATTGCCCGGTCGGCATCGAGATTGACTTTTAAGAATCGTTGAAAAGTCCCGGCAATATATCCCCATTTCTCAATTTGGCTGCTTGCCACAAACTGTCGCTGTAAGCGCTATTAATTACGCCGGAACGCTCCCGGCGAAACGCCGAAATAGCGCTTAAACGCCTTGCTGAACGCCGGTACGGAATCATAGCCGCAACGTTCGGCCACCCGCTCTACGCTCATGCCCGGTTCCTTCAACCGGCATGCGGCGATCTGCAAGCGCCAGGCGATAAGGTATTCAATCGGCGAAGAGCCGATTAGCGCAGAAAATTTCTCCGACAACACCGTTTTGGATAATCCCGCGCGCGTGCACAGCTCAGCAACCGTCCACGGGTGCCAGGGTTGCTCGTGAATCAATCCCAGCACCGTGACCAGACGTTTGTCCTGCATGGCCGCAAATACACCCGCCTGCACCAAGCCCTCCTCAATACAGTAACGGATAACCAGTACGAACAGGCTGTCGCATAAACGTTCCACCATCGATTCGCTGCCAAAGCGCTGACCGGCGGCTTCGCTGATGATAAGCTCGATCAGCCGGGTTAATATATCCCCCGCCTGGTTTTTCTTGATGACAATTTCGGCGGGCAAGGCTTGCCATAGCAATGATTTGGGTGCAGCCAGTTCAATTTCACCGCAAACAAATCCCGATTCGCCATCCGCCCAACTGCTCATGCGGTTGTCCGCCGCATCGCAAGGCAGGTGTTCGCCGCTATAGGACAAAAAATGCCTGGCTGCATGCGGCAAGAACAAGATCAAATCACCGCTATCCAGCGGCAGCGGCGTTTCCCGCCCAGGTGTATACAGCCAACCCCGGCCTTTGCTGACCAAATGAAACCAAACCGAGGTATCGGAATTGTGATCCATCAGCCAATGCCCGCAAACGCCGCCGGAATAAACCAGCTTGGCATGTAAATTCAGCGCGTTAACCAGCGGCGTTAAGGCATCCACAATCTATTCCCGGACAATTGGACAACAATGGCGGAATTGCAGGCATGGGTTCGATCTCCTGAAAGCGTTAATCTTACGCCATCGAAAATTAACTCGGGAGACAGCCCTATGAATGTTTAACACAAAGCCTCGCATAACAAACCCATTGAGAAATTAAAAAAGGAGAGACCAATGTCCCAATTCAATATTCATTCCATCGCGCAAGCACCGGTAGCCGCCCGGTCGCTGCTTGAAGGCGCGCAACAAAAATTCGGCTTCATACCGAACCTACTCGGCAGTTTCGCCGAATCGCCGGCAACGTTGCAAGCCTATCTCGAACTCGGTGCGCTTATGGGCAAAACGGCATTGACTCCGGTAGAGCAGCAAGTCGTATTGCTGGCGGCCAGCGCCGAAAACCATTGCACTTATTGCGTGGCGGCGCATTCGGTGATTGCCAAACAGATGGTCAAGGCCGATGCCGCTATCGTCGACGCTTTACGCGAGTTGCAGCCGTTGCCGGATCGGAAATTGGAGGCCTTGGCGGTATTCACCCGCGCCGTCGTCAAGCAACGCGGCCATGTCGACGGTAAAGCCCTGGACGATTTTATCGGCGCAGGCTATAACCGGGCTCAAGTGCTGGATGTGGTGCTGGGCGTGACGATGAAAACGCTCAGCAACTACGCCAATCATATCATGCACACGCCGCTGGATGTGCAATTCCAGGCGCAAGCCTGGGATGCCCCCAGTCAGTGCAATAAGCAGTGCGCATAAATATTTTATATTTTCGGCAATACAACATTAATCATTTTTACAGGAGAAATACCATGCCACTCGTACAAATCAAAGGCATCAGCGGTTATTTATCATTGCAACAAAAACAGGACATCATCAGCAAGGTCACCGATGCCATCGTTTCGGTAGAAGGCGAAGGCTTAAGGCCGGTCACCTGGGTGCTGATAGAAGACGTCGCATCGGGCCAATGGGGCGTCGGCGGGCAAGCCGTTACCACCGAGGCCATTCGCGCGATGAGTCAAGCATCAGGGTAATTGATGTCAAGAACGGACTCGAAATAAGCTGAGCGTTTGTAGGTGCGGATAAATACGCACCTACAGCACCGCATAACCGAAACATATAGAAACCTTATAATGAATCTGCTTAAATCGATATTCATCAGCAGTTGCATAACGCTGGTGATGGCTATCACCGGTTATGCCGGATGGATGCTGTACCCAGACGAAAACCCAATCGCCTGGAGCGGCGTCATGCTGACTGCCGGGCTGCTGTTGACGGTGATTACCCGGCTGATGCTGTGCAAAAACGTCGCGCGCACCAGCGCGCATTTCCCGTTTATTAATTTTCTGGCCGCAGTCGGCGTCAGCCTTGTTTTTGGGGCTAGGTATGGTATTCGTCCTGAGCCGGATGTTTACCTGGACGTGTTGCGCCGTCACGGGATAGTTCCCGTTGCAGCCTGACAGACTGGCGGAGAAGCAAGCTACCGCCAAAAACCCAATCAAGCTATTCCTACTTGATTATCCTTATCTTCCACTTTGGAGTTATCACAAT
>SCST01000322.1 GCA_004299465.1 Methylovulum sp.
GGCGCGCGGCACGGCCTACACCAAGTTTTTAATCACACCCTCACCCCGCACAGCCTTACCGAAAGAAAGACAATGTTGAGAATCACCGAACTGAAACTTCCCCTGGATCATACGGAAAGCATGATCAAAACGGCGATACTCAATCGCTTGGGTATCGGCGCAGACGAATGCAGCGCTTTTACCATTTTCCGGCAAGGCCATGATGCGCGCAAAAAACAGGCGATTAGCCTGGTTTATACGATTGATGTTGCGCTAACAAACGAACAAGCCACGCTGGCGCGCCTGAAAGACGACCCGTTCATATCGATAACGCCCGATACGGCTTATCGCTTCGTCGCACAGGCCGCCGCACCAATGCCTGAGCGGCCTGTCGTTATCGGCACCGGACCATGCGGGCTTCTTGCCGGGTTGATCCTGGCGCAAATGGGTTTCCGTCCGTTGCTGCTGGAGCGCGGCAAATCGGTGCGCGAGCGCACCAA
This sequence comes from Methylovulum sp., assembly GCA_004299465.1. Classification (GTDB taxonomy): domain Bacteria; phylum Pseudomonadota; class Gammaproteobacteria; order Methylococcales; family Methylomonadaceae; genus Methylovulum. The sequence goes on from SCST01000322.1 coordinate 480, forward strand.
AGACACGTTCGGGCTGTGGCGCAACCGTGTCCTGAATCCCGAATCGAATGTGCAGTTCGGCGAGGGCGGCGCCGGGACATTTTCCGACGGCAAACTGTATACCCAGATTAAAGATCCCCATCACTATGGCCGCAAGGTGCTGACCGAATTTGTAAAAGCCGGCGCGCCGGAGGAAATCCTTTGGGTCAGCAAGCCGCATATCGGCACCTTCAGGCTGGTGGCTATGGTGGAACATATTCGCGCCGAGATTGAATCATTAGGCGGCGAGATACGCTTTCAAAGCCGCGTCGATGACATCATCATCGATAACGGCCAGGTTTGCGGCGTCAAACTTGCCGGCGGTGAAATGGTTTCCAGCCGCCATATCGTGCTGGCGGTAGGCCACAGTGCGCGAGATACCTTCAACATGCTGTATGAGCGCGGCGTTTATATCGAAGCCAAGCCGTTCTCTATCGGTTTTCGTATCGAGCATCCGCAATCGCTAATCGATACCTGCCGTTTCGGTAGCCATGCCGGACATCCGCAGCTCGGTGCCGCCGATTACAAGCTGGTGCATCATTGCCGCAACGGCCGTTCCGTTTACAGTTTTTGCATGTGCCCCGGCGGTACCGTCGTGGCGGCGACTTCCGAAGTTGGGCACGTCGTCACTAACGGTATGAGCCAATACTCGCGTAATGAACGTAACGCCAATAGCGGTATTGTGGTCGGCATTACGCCGGAAGACTATCCGGGCCACCCTTTGGCCGGCATAGATTTTCAGCGCAGCCTGGAGGCGCATGCCTTTGAACTGGGCGGAGGCACTTATGAAGCACCGGGGCAATTAGTCGGCGATTTTCTCAATTGCCGTCCTTCGACCGCGTTAGGCGCTGTACTGCCATCCTATACGCCGGGCGTCCATCTGTGCGATTTGGCAACGGCATTGCCGGCTTATGCGATAGACGCAATACGCGAAGCGTTGCCGGCCTTCGACAAAAAAATCAAGGGCTTTGCGATGCACGACGCGGTGCTGACCGGTGTTGAAACGCGTACCTCATCGCCGGTGCGCATCAAGCGCAACGAGCAGTATCAAAGCATCAATACCCGTGGTCTTTATCCGGCAGGGGAAGGCGCAGGCTATGCCGGCGGTATTCTTTCCGCCGCGGTGGACGGCATTAAGGTGGCTGAAGCCGTCGCGTTGGCGATGCTTGGGCGATAACACAGGTCGGGTAGGGCGCGCCGCGCGCGCCTTTTCCGTAGCCTGGGATTGCGGCTCAACCTTGACTTTGCGCGGGCCGGTTTTTGCAAGCCCGGTTCAAACGACTTCCTACTCGGCTTTGTCTGTTTGTACTTCTTCTTGTAACATTAGCGGTTTTTTGGCTATGCTGTTTTGCAAGCGTACAATGAAACACTAAACTGTTTGGATAATTCAACATGACTGATAAACAAAACGCAGGTACCAGAGGCATAAATGACCCACAGTGGCAAGCGACGCTGACCCCCGAACAATTCAATATCTGTCGCCTCAAAGGCACTGAGCCGCCGTTTACCGGAAAATATACCGATTGTAAAAAACCGGGAATTTACCATTGCGCCTGTTGCGGTAACGCCTTGTTCAGTTCCGAAACCAAATACGATTCGGGTTCGGGCTGGCCG
>SCST01000323.1 GCA_004299465.1 Methylovulum sp.
CGCCTGCTCAATACGATAACTGTCTCTTTCCAGTACATCATGTAAAACGAAACGTATCGCCCTGTCATCATCGGCAACCAGGATTCGCGGACCCAGATGCTCAGTGGACCAGATGCTGTTTTCCGACATCAGCTCTTGTTGTAATGCCTGTTGCAATGCTTGCCGCACCCATTCATAGCATGGCAGCAAACTCGCCATCGTTGCCTCGCTGTCGGGAATACCGCCTTGATAGGCTTGTTCTTCCAGCTGTTTGGCAAGCGTGGCCAGTTTTTCCGCACCCAGGTTGCGGCTGGCGCCTTTCAAACTATGCGCCAATTCACGCAATTGCACGGCATCGGAAGCATCCAGGGCTCGACGAATAAGTTGCAGTTGCACGGGAACATCTTCGAGATAAACTTGCACCATTTTGATAAAGCTGTTGCCGACTTCATCGCGTAATTGCTTGAGCACCTGGCCGTCCAGCGCCGTTGCCAGCTCTTGCGATAACTGCGGAGTTTCCGGTTCCCATGCGGGTTTGTTGCCGGGTTGCAGCCAGGTCAGCAATTTTTCTTTCAGGGCGTTTAATTTAAAGGGTTTGGCCAAATAGTCGTTCATGCCTGCGGCAAGACATAAATCACTATCGCCCTGTTGTGCGTTAGCGGTCATCGCAATAATCGGCAAATGTCCAATATTACCGGGTAATGAGCGAATTTGCCGGGTCGCTTCAAAACCATCCATTTCCGGCATGTGGCAGTCCATCAAGACCAAATCGTAGGGCTGTTGCGCGACTTGCTCCAAAGCCTCCCGGCCGGTAGCCGCAATCTCAAAACTGCAGCCCAGCCGCTCCAGCATGCCTATCGCTACTTGCTGGCTGGCCCTGTTATCTTCAACCACTAAAATGCGGGAGCCTAAATAAATGGATGGCGTTTGCGGCGCACTGAGCCGCGGTATAAGCGGTTTTTTATAATTTTTGACTTCGCTCAAAATACAATCGTACAACAATGAGACCAGCACCGGCTTCGTTAAATGTGCCGCAATTTGCGGACAATCCGCATTGAGCGGCTGGTCCGCATTGGCTAACAGGATAAGCTTGACAGTCATCAGCGCCGGGTCCAGCGCCACGCTATCCAGCCATTGTTGGTAATCGGTCTGTGCCGGCGTCAGGTCGACAATGGCAAATTGGTAAGCTTCGCCCTGAAGCGAGGCGGTGCGCAAGAGTTCCAGGGCGCGCGCACCATAACCGACGCTACGGTGGGATATTTGCCAGCGGCCCAGGATTTGCGTTAAAAATTGCCGCATCTTATCGCTGTCGGTAATCACCAGGATGCGTAAATTAGTGATGTAGGCCTGCCATGTTTCCGACAATGCCGATAGGCCTTTCGGCAACTCGAACGGCACCCTGAACCAAAAAGTGCTGCCTTGTCCCAGCTCACTCTCGACACCCATTTCACCGCCCATCAGCTGGATTAATTGCCGGCAAATTGCCAGGCCCAAGCCGGCACCTTCGTGATGC
>SCST01000324.1 GCA_004299465.1 Methylovulum sp.
AGCCGACGACCTGGTCGCCCGGCCTGAATGCGCTAACCTCTTTGCCTATGCGCGTCACCCTGCCGGCAAATTCCAGGCCCAGCGTAGGCCCGACAAAACCGTTTTCGACGGCCTCGTCGGATAATAGCCCTAAGGTATACATCACATCACGGAAATTGAGCCCGGTCGCCTTGACCTCGATTTCGATTTCATCATCGGCCGGCGCTTTTTCCGGGATGACTTGCCACTGCAAATTGCGCAACTGTCCCGGTAATTTGAACGATAATTGCGCTGTTTGATCATGCGCGGATATATCGACGGGTTTGCCCTTGGCCATCCTGTCCCTGCTGCGCAAGCGCGGTGCGAAACGTTTACCGTCTGCATTCAAAACCACTTCCTGTTCCGCGTCGCCGTGCAGTAATTCGTTCATCACGGCATCCGCTAACGCCGGCCAATCATCGCCGCCGAGATCGAGTAACTGCACACGATAATTCGACGCCTCGTTCATCAAGCTGCGGCCAAAACCCCATAATGCCGCATCATTAGCGATGGCGGACGGGGCAATAAAGGCATGGTCCTGGTCACAGGGCAATAGCGAGCCGACTTGGCGGGTTAACAGCCACACGGCGGCATCGGTTGCGGTGGCCTCACAGGCCTGGATAATATTTGCGGCCAGCCAGCAGCGCCTGGTTTGTTCACCGGCATCCTCGTGGCCTAATCCCGACAAATGAATGATATGGTCATATGCGCCGGCATCCGTTTTCGCGTCGATAAACGCCTGTTGTAACGAAACACCGTCATAGGGGTCCTGCAATGCCGCGCGATGTCCGCAGGCGCGAAGTTGCCCGGCTATATGGCGTGCGAGCGCAAATTCAGGCTCCCGGCTACCGGCCAGTATCAACCAGTTTTTAACGTCGGCATCGGTCCGGGCAGCGGCATCGGGCATTGCGTCCCTGCGGGCGGCCAAGACATAAACGCCGGAATGATGTTCCGGCATAAATTCATACCTTCGTATCTCTTTGAACGGCAGTGCTTGTAATTGCTCGACGACGGCACCAGGCGATAATTGCGGCGACAACAGTTGCCCGTCTCCGTGCCGTATCCACCATCCTTGCGCCGTACCCAGCACCATATCGATCCAGCGTGCAGGCTGCTGGCCTATAAAAAACACCGGGCTGCCCGGCATCAATAGCGACGGGAGTTGGTTAAGCAAATGTTGCACGTCCCGCACATTGCCCATCCCCAGGTTGACTATCGCGATAGTGGCCGGCGACACCTTCTGCAGCGGCGCCTCGGCATGTCCTGAGCCCTCATCGGACAATCGTAGCGTTTGCAATAAAGGAAAATAATCCCGCAAGGCCCCCGCTGCATTCAGCGCATCATCGCAAAAACTGGCGTAGCAATAGTCGCTGCGGTTAAAATCGAGGTGCGGACACATCAATGCGGCAAACTCAGGTCTATGTGCGCCGATTTCCAAAATGCGCAACCGCTCGCCGGCCGGCAAGGTTTGCAGGAGTTGCCGGCTTTGCCGGATAAATGCCGCCGTCAGGTTCTTTTTGGCCGTCTGTTCCAGGATATGGCTGGTCACATTCGCGTAAAGCGCCGGCGCTATGCCTATTTCCTCCGCCTTAAGTTCGCCGCTTAGCAGCCGCGCCAACTGCATGCCTACCCGGCCGGCCAGATGAATCGGGTAAAAATAATCGGGATATTCCTGGACCAGCGTATTCCAGATAACGGTAGCGGGTATGCCTTGCCGCACCTGGTCTTGATTAAGTTGCCAGCCGGCCTTGCCGTCAACCGGCAGCGACGCCGCAACTTGCATCGATGTACATGCCTTCGCGGGCATCGCATCGGCAACAGCGGCCAAGACCTGGTTTTCCTCGGCAACCGCAATCACCGCACGCAGCAAGTCAGCCGCTTCGGGATGATTGGCGGCAAGCTCATTGACGCGAAACTCCGGTAAATAACCGCTGCTATCGACGTATGTGACTAGCGCTTCGAGCATAAACTGGTTACAAAGGCTATCCAGCAACGGCTCTACTTCATCGCTGTAACGGTGGATTGCCTCGGCAACCGCTCCCTGCGTTGCCCTACCTCCTGCATCCATGCAGTCGTCGGCAACCGCTCCCTGCGTTGCCCTATCTCCTGCATCCATGCAGTCGTCGGCAACCGCTCCCTGCGTTGCCCTATCTCCTGCATCCATGCAGTCGTCGGCAACCGCTCCCTGCGTTGCCCTACCTCCTGCATCCATGCAGTCGTCGGCATCCGCTCCCTGCGTTGCCCTACCTCCTGCATCCATGCAGTCGTCGGCAACCGCTTGCGCCCCCGAAAGCATGCTGTCGGACGGAGCGCCTATTGCCATATTATCCAAAATGACTTGTACAGGCACTTCAAACGCCGCATTGAGCCCAGGCAGCGGCGCGGCGGTCAGGTGGTAGTCGAGGTAATAAAGATGCTGCGCATGTTGCCGGTGCAACCTGACGGCGCGAAAACGGACATCGTTGACAACGGCAATCGCGAGTCCATCGGCATCGTACAGTATGAATTCGGCATTCAGCGAATGCGGCGCACGATGTAATACTGTAGCCTGTGCGCAAACAGGCAACGCTTTATTGCTGCGCAAATGTATCCTGCCGATTTTGACGGGTACGAACGCCATGCCTTCATGCTGCGCAATAGCCTCTTTAAGTATCTGGAAAACCAGTTGAAAAGCGCAATCGAGCAAAGCCGGATGCAGGTAATAGCGGTCAAAATCCGCACGAATCGTTTCAGGCAATGTGAACATACCGAAAGCCTGGTTGCCGTCAACCCAGCCATGACTGATCGCCTGGAAAGCAGCGCCGTATTCCAGGCCCACACTTTCCGTCAATCGGCTGTGGCTGGCGCAGTCAAAATCAGGCGCTCTGTTGGGAATCTCAGGGGCCGCCAGATCAAGCGCGTTGCCGCTGGCTTCGATAAGTACCCGGCCGACGCTGTGTTGCAGCCAATCCGACGACTTGGCAAGCTCGCGGCTGCGCAATGTAAACCGGCCGTCCGCCGCCTTCAGGGAAAACCGTACCACTTTGCTGTGATCATGACCCAGCAGCAGCGGCGAGCGGATTTCCAACTCTTCAATTTCAATGAACTCATCGGGGTGCGCCTGCAAAGCCGCCGCCAAGGCAAGTTCCGCAAAAGCGGCGCCGGGAAATACGACGGCGCCGCCGACATTATGATCGGCCAAAAAAGGCTGCATCTGGGTATCCAGTTGATTTTCCCAGAGCAATTCGTGTTGCGGCACCGGATAACCTAATAGCGGGTGCACTTTTTTTCGCGCCAATAAACCGTATGACTCCGATGTCACAGGATGCCATAATTTTTCGCGCTGCCAGGGATAGTTAGGCAAGCTCGTAAATCGCCCCGCAACGGGAAACCAGTTCCTGTAATTGGAATCGACCCCTGACAGCAGCGTCAATGCCACGCTGTTCATCACTTGAGCCATTGAGTCATTGTTTTTTGTGACGGTAGGAATCACTATGCCCGGCATTTCCGCCGCTTTCAGACCGTCATTCAGGTAGGATTGCAATACCGGATGAGCGCCGATTTCAACCAGCGTATTAATACCGGCATCCAGCATCGCATCTACCGCCAACTGGAACTGTACCGGCCGCCTGATGTTATGCCACCAGTATTCAGCATCCAGCTTATCTGTTTGCAATGCTGCGCCGCTTACCGTTGAAAAAAACGGGATCGCTGGATCATTAACATCAAGCCCGGCAAGATCGGCGCAGATACCTGATTCGATAGCATCCATCGCAGGACTGTGAAACGCGTAATCCAGGTCCAGGCGCTTAAAGAAGGTGTTATTTGCCGCCAGTTCGCTTTCCAGCATCGCCAGTTGCTCAACGCCGCCGGCGCAGGTCACGCCTCGATAGCTGTTGATACCCGCCAGGGCCAGCCCGGATTTGTCGAGTAATGCCTGCACATCGGATGCGCCCATACCGACCGCCGTCATGCCGCCCAGACCTTTAGTCTTGCCCTGGTAGTAGCTGCGATAAAAAATCACTTTAACGGCCGCCGCCAGCGACAGCGCGCCTGATGCCCAGGCCGCCGCCACTTCACCGACGCTATGCCCGATGACCGCCGTCGGCTGAATACCGTGCGCCCTCAATATTTCGGTAATCCCTACCTGCAATGCAAACAGTGCCGGCTGCGCCTGTTCCGTATATTCATAACGATTGCCGTTAACACCGGACAATTCATCGAGCAAGGAAAAATCGGCATATTCGCTGAACAGTTTATCGATTTCAAGAACCGTGTCCCGGAAGACGGTGGATTGCTCCAGCAATTGCCTGCCCATCGCCGGCCATTGGCAGCCATTGCCTGAGTAAACAAAAGCAGGCCCGCCGGCATTCGGCACGCGACTGCCGGTGCAAACACGAGGCGATGCAGCCGCTTTATCTTGTTTATCCGCCGAGCTTACAAAATGCCTGAGCTGCTCAGCGGCATCGGCAAGCGTATCAGTAAAAACGACGAGCCCATGCTGATGATGCTCTCGGCGGAGGAAAGCCGTATAGGCAATATCATAAAGTGCCGTATCTGCCGAACCGTCAAGATATTCGGCCATTTCCAAAGCCGCCTGTTGAAGTCCGGCGGCATCCCTGGCCGACAAGAGCATCGGTAATTTATTCGTGCTGTTTATACCCTTGAGGGTACAGCGGACATCGGCTTTTGCTTGTTGTTCCGCGCCTGTTGCTGCAACGGCTTCACTATGGCCTTGCAGAATCACATGTGCGTTGGCGCCGCCAAAGCCGAACGAATTAACGCCGACAATCAATTCGCCTGTCGCCTTTAACGGCAACGTTTCGGTGACGACACTCAGGTTCCAGTCGACACAATTGATATTGGCATTGATATGCCGGGTGTTGATGGTAGCGGGCACCGCGCGATGCTGAATGCAGTTTAACGCCTTAACGAGACCCGCAACACCGGAAGCCGACTCCAGGTGCCCCAGGTTGCTTTTTATCGAACCGATTAATAACGGAGTTGTTCTTTTTTGGCCCAGCGCCAGGCCGATGGCATGCGTTTCTATCGGGTCGCCAACGGCAGTGCCGGTACCATGCGCTTCAAAATAATCGATAGCGTCAGGAGCTATACCCGCCTGTTCATAGACACGCGTCATCAATGCCGCCTGGGCATTGGGATTGGGAATCGTTAAGCCGGATTTATGCCCGTCGGTATTAATTGCACTGCCGGCAACCACGGCAAGAATCGGGTCGCCGTCGGCAATCGCCAGCTCTAGGTCCTTAAGCAAAAACAGGCCGCCACCCTCGGAACGCACATAGCCATCGCCGGATTCGTCGAAGACATGGCAACGGCCTGTTTTTGACAACATGGTCGCTTTTGAAAATGAGATAAAACCGTAAGGATGCAGGTGCAGATTGACGCCGCCGGCCAAGGCCTGTGAAATTTCGCCGGCACGGATGGCCAGACAGGCTTGATGAAAGGCGACCAGCGACGATGAACAGGCGGTATCCATAGAGATACTCGGCCCATGTAAATCAAAGACGTAGGAAATCCTGTTTGCAGCGATACTGGAAATAATGCCGGTTGCAGCAGAGGAATCGATTGCCGCCAAATCATCGGCGAGGCGGTAGGCATAATCGACATTTGAAATACCGACATAAACCCCGCAATCGCTACCCCGTAACGACGACGGCACAATACCGGCATTTTCAAACGTTTCCCAGGCCAGTTCCAACAGCAATCTTTGCTGGGGATCCATAAGCGACGCTTCACGCGGCGAGATGCCGAAAAATGCCGCATCAAAGCCGGATATATCACCGAGACTACCCGCTGCAAAGGTGTAACTGCTGCCCGGATGGCGTTTATCCGGATGCAGGAAACTGTCCTTAGACCAACGCGTTGAATCAACTTCTGTGACCAGGTCTTTTTTTGCCAGGAGATCATTCCAGAAGTTTTGTGTATCTGTACCTGGAAAGCGGAGCGAATAAGCTATAAGTGCAACGCGTCTATGCATCCTCAGAAATCTGTCCTTTCTGTAAAATTAATTAGCAATTATAACCGATATGAAGCGCAAAAAACCAATCCGGCTATCTCTATGCTACGGATTGACCTGCCCTCTTATCCCCTACCAACGGATTGACGGGCGATGTAAGAAACAGGCCCCAGAAACCGATGCCAATATATAGCCGTTTTTCCAGCATAACAAGGTAACTATTCACTATAAAAAAAACAAAAATCCTGCAGGCGCGGATTATTTGATAAGGACTTGGTCGAAAATAGCTTCCCGAATTATCGTTCCCACGCAAAGCGGGAACCATTAGCGAAAGTTATTTTTTGCCATATCCTTAAATTAACGGCGCAATAATTTCCAGAATTTTTTCTTTAGAGAATTCGCCCGGCTGCCTGTATATGATTTGCCCTTCCCGATCGACAATCACCGTAAACGGCACAGCATCGACGCTGTTACCGAGCAGGCGCGCAAACGCAATGCCTTCATCCGTCCCCATCAATATGGGGTAGTTGATTTTAGTTTCATTAAGATAATCGGCAACCGCCTGACGGTCATCTATTGCAATGCCGATAACAACGACACCCTTGCCAGCATAATCCCGCTGTAACGCTATAAGATCCGGAATTTCTTTGCGGCAGGGCGGGCACCAGGTCGCCCAAAAATTGACCACCTGTATTTTCCCTTGCCATTCCGAAAAGCTATGCTGTTTACCCGACAAATCCGGGAAACTGGACAATGG
>SCST01000821.1 GCA_004299465.1 Methylovulum sp.
GCCAAGGGCGCGGGGATCATCCCGCCCAGCACCGCAGCCCAGAAGCTGACGACGAAGTCATGGCTTTCGCGGAACATCAACATGACCGGATCGCCCCGCTTGAGGCCAAGACCGCGTAAAGCGCCTAGCCTCCGGCGAGCATGAGCGGCTAGTGTTTGATAGGAATAGCGGTTTTCCTGGCGCTTGTCGCGGACGAACACGATTCCGCAATCAGTTTCCGCCGCCCGCAACAGTAAGTGGCCCAAATTCCCTTCCGGGCATAAGCTGCCCGCGACGGGGCGAGGCTCGATCAAGGCCGCCCGGTTAGCGGGCTGACCGTAGAAAACTTCAGTAAAATGCGTAGTCATTGCAACCTGTCTCCGACAGCGTTAGAAAATAGGGGCGACCGAACACCTTGCGGTGCCGGTCGCAAAGTCTTCAGCGGGCGTCTTCCACGGCGGCTTCAGCCGGGATGCCATGCGGGGCCTTGCCGAGCTTGCGCACGCGCGCCTTGTCGATCAAGCTCAGCACGGCCGGCGTGATCGAGAGATTGCTGGCCAAGGCCACTATCAGGAACACACTCAGCAACGCACCCTTGTAAAAATTCGGCATGAAGTCGCCGAGCAGGAAAATGCAGAAAGACAGCGTCAACACCACCGTCGTGAAGGTGATCGAAATGCCCACCTCCGAAAAGGTCTCGGTGATCGCCTCGGCGGCATCGTGCCCGGCCTTGCGCGCGTTCCAGTAATGGCTGAAGAAATGGATAGAGTCATCGACCGCGATGCCGTAACCGATGCTCGCCACCATGATGGTGCCCACATCCAGGTAGATGCCGGTCATGCCCATGATGCCCAAGGCCACGCATAAAGGCAGGATATTCGGCAAGGTGCTGACCAGGCCCAAGGTCCAGGAACGGTAAATCAGGCCGATCATCACCATCACCATCAACACCGACCAAGTGAAGGACTGGATCAGGTTATCTGCGACATAATTGCCCATATTGGTGTACAGCACGTCGCGCCCGGTGAATTCCACCTGTACATGCTTGAGATGGCTCTTGGCCCAGCCGCTGATGATATCCATGTTTTCGCGGCTGGCGCGGGTCGGCACCAGCTCGCGGATCACCGTCACCCGCGTCGCCGAATTGTCGACGTTGATACGGTCGTTCAGGTCCTGTCCGACCGGCACGGACAGCCCGTACAGGAACAGGTATTGCGCGATTTGGTCATTTTCCGTCGGCAAGACGTGCCAGGCCTCTTCACCCTGATGCAAGGCGCGGTTGATGTTCTTCAGTATCGTCGAGATCGACGTGACATTGCTGAAACCGCCCGGCGCCTGCGTGGACAAATACGTTGTGAAAGATTCCAAATCCTTGATGTAGTCGACCGTTTTCACCGAATCCGGGCCGTTGCCGCGCACCACCAGTTCGTACACCGCCCCGCCGGAACCTTTTTCTTCGAGGAAATTCACCGATTGGCTGAACCAGAAACTCGACTTGAAATAAGAGACCGGGTTGGAATCCACCGTCACCTGCGGCAGAAAAGCGATGAACACCGCGATAAACGCGCACCAGCCCAGCACCACCCGACGCGGATGCTTTAAGCACGCGCCGCGCAGGTTTTCCATAAAGCCTTTGAACCAAAGGCTATCGAACACCGGGCGCGGCGTCTTCTCGGGAAGCAGGCTCAGCACCGCCGGCAACAGGATCAGCACCATCAGCAGGATCAGCA
>SCST01000325.1 GCA_004299465.1 Methylovulum sp.
TTGTTTTTGCTGTTTTCATCCGTCGTATGACATGTGCAATTCGTGGCTGAATAGTTGCATTGATTTTAGAATTTCTCCGTCAGCTATGTCGATGGCACATATCATGCTGTCGATATAGTTCCCGTTACGGGCCTGGTTATGCCATGTTGGGGCGCGCTTTCCCCGGCAATAAGGACAACCTCCCACATAAAAAATATTTAGGAGAAAATATGAAATTTAGAAGTCGCTTAGTCGATCCCTTATACTTAGCGCTGACGCTGCTCTTGTGCCAAGGCGCCGGTTTTAATGCGTTTGCCCACGGTGAGGCCGCTCAGCCTTGCCAATTATTGATGGCCAAGCAACTGTTTGACGGCGTTAATTTCCCCCAGGCCGATATGGCCGTGTTAATCGAGGGCGACAAAATCAAACAAGTCGGTTCACGCCAGCAATTACGCGGGCTGTGCGATAAAAGAATAAACTTGGGCGATGCGACAATCTTACCCGGATTTATTGAATCACACGCGCACATCACTTTCCAAAACGTCAGCAAAGACAAGGTGCTGGAGCATGGCATAACAACCGTCCAGGATACCGGCGGCCCATTAATGGCGACAACAGGCGGTTATGGCGAATTACGGTTATTGAGTACAGGGCCTATTATCCAGGCGCCTGGCGGGTATCCGCTTAATGTATTCGGTGGCGGTATTGGCGGGTATGACAAAATTGGCTACCCGGTTAATTCCGTGCTTGAAGCCGAGGAAGCTGTCCAGCATATCGTCGATGGCGGGGCGACAGCCATTAAGGTGGCTCTGGAACCCGGCGGTGAAGCCGGCGCACCGTGGATGATGCCTCATGACGGTCCTGTACCTGCTACGCCTTGGGACATGCCTTCCGAGCGGATAGTCCAGGCGATTGTGGCTAAAGCTCATGCGCTTAATAAGCGCGTGATTGCGCATGTCGGTGAAAATGCCGGTTTTGAACGGGCGCTTAATACCGGCGTTGATGAGATTGCCCATATGCCTTGCACCAAGATTGACGAAGATTTGTTGCAGCGTGCCGTTGACCAGGGGCTTACCTTTGTAACGACTGTCGATACGCTATCTTCTTGCCAGGGGATTCATGCCAATATGATGAGTTTGGCCGATAAAGGGGCTAAATTTATTTATGGTTCTGAAATTGCGCATGACAATGTGCCCTGGGGGATCAATGCTGAAGAAATGCATCTTATGCTGCATTTAGGCAGCGGGGCTTCGATTGATTTTAGCGATGTTGTCAATGTGTTCAGGGCCGCGACTTCCGAGGCCGGCGAACATTTGGGCCTAGCTCCGCTGGGTACCTTGGTGTCCGGCGCACCGGCCGATCTTATCGCCGTAAAAGGCAATCCATTCCAGCGGTTTAAAATTTTGGAATACCCGGACCTGGTCATGTCGGGCGGTCGCATTATGGTTAATAAATTTCGCGGAAAGCCGTAAGCGCCTGAAAAAACGTTTTATCCATAGCGCCTCAGGATTCGGCGTTTTTATTTCTTATCCTGCCGGGAAGGCGGTGCACACCCCCAATATTTCTAAACGGTAAATGTTGGGGGTGTGCTTTATGTAGCGTCATTTTTTTAAATAAGTCCGGAAGCTATAGCGCATTCCTACAACCGTCGCCCCAGCCGTCAATAATAAGATGCCGGATAGGATGCCGATAAAATTGTCGTTTTTACTGGCGGAAAGAATTGTAATAATTCCGCTTATCCCGTAAATATACGGCGATATTTCATACCATAAGTTCTCTAAATTTTTCATAGCTAAATCTCGCTTAATTATCGAATTCTGCATGATAAGACAGAACGATAGACAACTGGAAAAAATTATTTTTATACCCCGGCTTTTGCTAAATCACGCACAAAACAATGAAATTAAATTAAATAAGCTGGGGGTCAGAGGTTCGCAGTAACAGTGATTCCCGAATTTCGCGGTTGCGCCTTTGTCAATGACGCAGCCGAATTTCCGTTGGAAGGCAACCCCGAGCACCAGATGTCCGCCGAGTTTTATGAGCATTTTCGAGGCTACATTACCGGCCTGGCCGGACAGTGCGGTTCGAAATCCCCGGAAAGCCTGGCGCTGCAATTAAGCCTGTTGATCGAAGGCGCTATCGTCTCGGAACAGATGAGGCCTCATCCCGGCACCGCCAAACAGGCGGCCATCGTTCTTATCGAGGCTGGCTTAAACGATATTCCCGACCCTTTAACTAAGCAATAACATCCAGGAGCAGCAATGAGCGAATTTTTCCATGAAGGCAGCCGGCAACTGCAAGACCGTTTCGAGACACGGGCTTTGGCCGACCGTGAAGTTGACGTGATTATCAGCGATAAAATCAGCCCCGAAGACAAGGCGTTTATCGAAGCACAGAACATGTTTTTTCTTGCCACCGTTGATCGGGAAGGGCGCCCAAACTGTTCTTATAAAGGTGGCAGCGCCGGCTTGGTCAAGGTTATTGATGATGTCACGCTGGCTTTTCCGATATATGACGGCAACGGCATGTACCTGTCGGCAGGCAATGTATTGGTGAACCCGCATGTCAGCCTGCTGTTCATCGACTTCCAGCGGCAAGCCCGCGTTCGCGTAAACGGCAGCGCTTTCATACAGGACGATGATCCTTTAATGGCTCACTGGATAGAAGCGCAAATGGTGTTACGGGTAACATTGCGGGAAATGTTCCCGAACTGTCCGCGTTATATCCACAAAATGACGCTGGTCGAAGAGTCGGCATTCGTGCCCAAACAGCATTGCGAAACACCGGCGCCGGCCTGGAAGCGCCTGGAAGCGGTAGCCGATGTATTGCCGCCGCGCGACGCGCATCTGGCCGGTCATGAGCAGGATGCCGCCGCGGCGTTAAACCGGAACTAACGCCATGCGATGAAGACATTGGCAATAGCGATGCTGTCCTTATGATTGATATACGGCTTTAAATATGGCGCAAGCTGCCATCGGCCATATTAATAACGAAGGCCCGGCCAAAACCGATAACGTATCGCCCGTTTTCCGGGCGCAATGCAAACAAATGGAAATCCGGCAATGAGCGCAGCACACTGACGACCTCGCCAAACTTATCCTGCAATGCCTGTACCTGTTCAGCGTAAATGGCATCATTGCGGTTGATTTCCGAAGCACTGCAACTTAATACCGCCCGCTCCCGTGCAAAGAGCTGAGGGGATTCTGATTCCGGTCGTATAAACAATATCGATGCCTGCGGGTTATCCCGCAAGTTAGCCGTATGGCAAGCCATCTCACTGATATAGATATAAAAGACTCCCGCGTCATCACGGACAAAAGGTGCATAACTGATGTCGGGAACGCTGTTTGCTGAAGCCGTCGAGAGCAATAACGTTTGCTGCGACGCAATCAGCTCATGGTAGCGCTTGTTAATGTCTTCCAGCTCTTGATGACTTATGTCAGTCATGGGGCGTCGCCTTGTAGAAAAGCATCATGATGGCTTACCGACATTCCGCCATTCGGCCTGGTCGCTAGCCGGCAGATGCCGGTCACGGTCAAAGGGCGGCGCTTCATGCATCGGCATGACATCGTCAGGCCAGTCTTTGGCCCAATCACGCCGGCTTACTTCATCGGCATAATAGCGCAGGTAAAGTTCGATATCCCTCTCGCTGCCGCTGCCCACAAGGTCGATGTGGCAGGCCGTATCGCTGTTGAACGGCAGCAGCGGGCCTTCCTCGCGCAGCAGTTCATGCCACAATTCCTCATACAGTTCGCGGTCACTGAGATGGTCGGTGTTATAAAGGAACATGCGCAACATCGCCAGACCGCGTACCACTTCCCACAGCTTGGCGGCCAGTTGGCTATTGTCCAGTTCATCCGGGTGCGGCAGTTCCAGTCCGCCTTGCACGAGTACATCAAAAGCCGTGACCCATTCCGCTTCCTCGAAGGCCGTTATGTAGTCCATGAACTGTTCACGTAAGGCTTCAGGCAGGTCTTCGGATTCGTAGAACGGCAGGCCGCCGTCGACAAGCTCATCGGCGCTGCTTTGCAAATCCAGGCTATCTTCCGGATTGTCGGTGTTTTCTTTTGTTTTTACGGGCTTTTTTGGCATTGCGGAGTCCTCCAACTGTTGCGGGCTATGTTGGATCAAAGCGGGCGATTGGTTCGTTAACCGGAAATCGAGCAAATCTAACTCATTTGCTTTCTATTGCCCAAAAGTTTTAACCTTCGAATGACTTCCCCTTCCAAAAACTAAATCAACGAATGGGTGTTCAGCGGATATTTCATTGCATGTATTCTTTGAAATCATCTAATGGCGTATCAAAATCATCCGCCATCGAAATGACCAAGCCTTTCATACAGCCAACCTGACGTGTGGAGTTTTCAAATTCCTTTTTAATTAATCTAAAAGGGTTCTCCACCGTAGGAACTTTTATATCATCGCTATAAATAATTACTTCGCTGCCATGATAACGGTTGGCCGCAGTGTAGCTCAAAGGAT
>SCST01000879.1 GCA_004299465.1 Methylovulum sp.
CTGGCGAGATTCAAATATGATGATGGTGACGGTAGAGGATTTTATCGAATCAGTGACTTAAATACCTATTCTGAAGATACATTGCAGAGACTCAAACGTGAAAATAAGTTGCTACACCCAAAAAAACCAGGTGGAAATTATAGCTATAAACGTTATCTTTCTGAAACCGAAGGAATAGTAATCGATGATGTTTGGTCAGACATCAATTTTGTAAATCCTATGGCCATAGAAAACTTAGGATATGCAACTCAAAAACCCGAAGCTCTCCTCGAACGCATCATCAAAGCCTCCTCCAACGAAGGGGACCTCATCGCCGATATCTTCTGCGGCTCAGGCACCACCCTTGCAGTCGCAGAAAAGCTCGGAAGGAAATGGATAGGCGCAGACTTGGGGAAATTCGCCATTCACACCACAAGAAAAAGGATGATCGGAGTACAGCGCGAACTCAAGAAAGCCGGTAAGGATTACCGCGCCTTTGAGGTTTTGAACCTTGGGAAATATGAGCGCCAGCATTATATTGGTGTGAACCCCAACCTGCGGGATGAGGAAAAGGAGAAGCAATTAGCGCAGAAAGAAAAAGACTTCCTTGACCTTATCTTGCATGCCTACCGCGCAGATAAGGTTGAGGGCTTCAGGACATTCCACGGCAAAAAAGCCAGCCGCCTTGTGGCTGTCGGTCCCATCAACCTGCCTGTAACGCGGCTCTTCGTGGAAGAGGTCATACTGGAATGCCGCTCAAAGCATATCACAAAAGTGGATGTACTGGCGTTTGAGTTCGAGATGGGGCTTTTCCCCAACATCCAGGAAGAAGCAAAGAGTAAAGGCATTGACCTTGCCATGAAATACATACCTCGCGAGGTATTTGACAAGCGCGCAGTTGAGAAAAACCAGGTGGTTTTCCATGATGTTTCCTACATCGAAGTAAAGCCTCATGCCAAAGAGAATTCCGTTGCTGTTGAACTCACCGACTTTTCGGTTTTTTATAACCAGGATTCTATTGCCCATGCAGAAGCAAGCCTCAAGAACGGCAGCAATAAGATCGTAGTTGAGAACGGTCAGATAATCAAGGTCACAAAGGACAAGACTGGGATAATAAAGCGCGAATCCCTCACCAAAAAATGGACTGACTGGATAGATTACTGGTCTGTAGATTTTGATTTTGAGAACAAGAAAGAGATCATCCAGGTAAAGAATGCGGATAACCAGATCGAGGAGATCTGGACAGGGGATTTTGTCTTTGAGAACGAGTGGCAGTCGTTCAGGACAAAGAAAAACAGGAATCTTGAGATGATAAGCATTTTTAAGGAGTGCACGAAAGGCAGGAAGAAGATAGCTGTTAAAGTGGTGGATATAT
>SCST01000326.1 GCA_004299465.1 Methylovulum sp.
CGCAAAACAGCGTTATGCTGCAAGCAGCTTATGTCCTGTTGATAGCCGGAAGTTTGTCATTGCTGTTATTTAGCAGTGAGCGCGCTGTTGTCAAGCCGATAGACTGGTTATGGCGAATCCTGGATGGCTTCAAAACGCTAACCGAAATTACCAGTCTGTTCGGCAATGTCTTAAGTTATCTGCGTTTGTTTGCGCTGGGTATGGCGAGTGTGTCGCTGGCGTTGACATTTAACCAGCTGGCCGATCAGGTCTATCATGCCATGCCGGGGATAGGGCTGTTTTTTAGCTTGATTATTCTGCTGGTCGGACATACCTTAAACCTGCTGTTGTGTTTATTAAGCGGCGTAGTACATGGCTTACGGCTTAATTTTATTGAATTTTACAACTGGAGTGTCTCTGATGAAGGTTACCCGTTTAAAGCATTTGCCAAAAAAGGAGCAGGTTAATGAATGAATTTCTTATTTTTTTGGGCTGGATAGGCTTATACGCACCGATGGCGCTCGGTGCGCTGGGCAGTACCATCGGTTGTGCGATTGCAGGTCAAGCGGCCATCGGCGCCATGCTCGATACCGAAAGCGGCTATGGCCGTTATGTCGGGGTCTCAGCGATGCCTTCATCAATGGTTATTTTCGGCATCGTCATCATGTTTGCGCTGAACCGGACCATTACGCCCGACGTTACCCCCGGTATATTTGTGATTGGCGTATTATCAGGCCTGGTATTGCTGGCGACGGCCATTTATCAGGGGCAATGCTGTGCTTGCGCGATACTTGCAGCGAAAGCCAAACCTGAAATTTTTGGGCTTTCCATTGTGCCAGCGGCAATAGTTGAAGGTTTTGCTGTTTTTGCCTTTATTTTCGCACTGGTTGTCATTAGCGGTATTCCACAACCTTAACAACCATAACCTTGGCGATTGCACCATGAAAAGCGAACAGGCACACAGCACCTCATCCGGCGTAGATGCGCTGATTGAGAGGCTAAAAGAACAAGGCATAGCCGCCGGACAGGAAAAAGCTGAAAGCATCGTGCTTGATGCCCAGAAAAGGGCTGAATGGATTATTAATGAGGCCACGCTGGAAGCGCAGCAATTGATTAATGATGCCAAAGCTGAAGCCGAAGCGATTAAAGTCGCAGCTGAAGATGCGTTGAAACTAGCGACCAGGGATGCTTTTCTTAAATTACGCGATGCCTTGTCAGGTAGTTTCAGGCGCGAAGTGATGCGCGTTGTCGGTAAAAAAATGGCCGAGAAGAAGTTTATGGAAAAACTGATTCTTACGCTGGCAGGGCAAGTGCGCGATAAAACCGGACTCGACCAAGCCAAGAATGTCGTCATTCAGCTGCCCCAAGATGTGGCGGGTATCGATGATTTGCGCAGAAACACTGATGAGCTGCGAGATGGCGCTTTAAGTCATTTTGTGGTCGATCTTGCGACTGATATGTTACATGGCGGCGTTATGCTTGAAGTATCCGGTGAGCTGAACCGCGGTTTGTTGCTTAAGCTTAAAGATGACAATATTGTTATTGATTTTACCGATGAAGCGGTTGCCGCGTTATTAATGGAGCACCTGCAGCCGCGTTTTCATGCTTTGCTGGAAGGCATCATCAAGTGATTAGCGGGCGTTTTAAATACACGATGTTGCTGGCAAGCTTACCCGTACATCCGCCCCTGCTTTTTTCAGCACACCAGACGCCGGTGTCCCGTATCCAGCTGGATAAACGACTGGCTTTGCTGGACGCACGCGACAGCGAGGATTTGCGGCGCATTGAAGAATTGCTGCGTTGGTCGCAAATAGCGAATGCCACCGATGACTTCATCATCAAAAAAAGCGCTGAGGTTGTTGATTCAATAAACGATCATTTTTTAAAACAAATCATTATTTGGCGGCTTGAATTAAGAACGCTGCTGTCCGCATTAAGGATGCGTCATGCCGGTGCCGCTCAACCGGCAAAGGGTGTTTTTCCAGGCATAGGCAGGTGGCTAAGTGATATTGAAAAAAATTGGTATAAAAACGATTTTGGTATCGGTCGTCAAGTGCCGTGGATTATTCCTGCCCAACAGTTGCTCACGCAAAACAAACCTTACGAACTGGAAAAATTATTACTCGACCTGGTTTGGCAATATTATGCCAAAGAAGGCAATCAACACTATTTTGATTTTCCGGCGGTTGTCATTTATGTTTTAAGATGGGACATTACCAATCGTTGGACCCACTACCACGCAGCCGAGGCGCTTAAACGTTTTGACGAACTGGTTGAGGCCGGGCTGGATGGCCTGGCGGTAGACTTTTGATGTTAACGGCAGCCGGTCTTGGTCACTAACCCTATATTTTGGAAAAATGATGAAGCGTGAAAAATTACCTACAGCTCGGGTCATTGCGGTTCAGGATGATATAGTTTCTATCGAAGCTATTGATGGCGTCAATCAGCCGCTGACAAAAAATGAAGTCATTTATATACTTCCAGGTCGTAGCGATGTCAAATACCCTGAGCGGCTGAAGGCAGAAATATTGAGAATTTATGATAAAACGGCCGACGCCCAGGTTTTTGAAAGCACTGCCGGCATTGGTGTCGGTGACCTGGTAGAGCAGAGTGGGGAAATGCTGTCGGTAGAACTGGGGCCGGGTTTATTGGGCCAGGTTTACGACGGCTTGCAAAACCCACTGGATGAACTGGCGACAGGCTACGGTTACTTTTTGCCGCGCGGTGTTGACTTGCCGGCTCTGGACGTTAATTTTCTGTGGCCGTTTACGCCGATTGTCCGAACGGGCAGCCGATTACGGGCTGGTTCGGTGTTGGGTACCGTATTGGAGCGAGGTTTTACCCATAAAATTATGGTGCCGTTTGATGTGACAGGGCATGTTGAAGTGATCTGGATCCAGTCGGGTTCGGTCACCGTTAATGAGCCGGTGGCAAAAATAAAATTGGATAACGGTAAAGAGCGTTCTGTCTGTTTAAAGCAACGCTGGCCGGTGCGTAAGCCCTTGCCCGCCAAATTATTGAAAGACCGTATTGCCACCCGGCAATACCCCGTAACACCACTCATTACCCAGTTGCGCCTGATTGACACTTTTTTTCCGATAGCAAAAGGCGGCACGGGCTGTATTCCCGGACCATTCGGCGCCGGAAAAACGGTATTGCAGAACCTGATTTCCAAAAACTCGGATGTTGACATTGTCATTATTGTTGCCTGTGGTGAACGGGCCGGGGAAATTGTCGAAACGATTACCGAATTCCCGCTATTGACCGATCCTAAAAGCGGCGGCTCCTTGATGGATAGAACCATCATCATCTGCAACACCTCGTCCATGCCCGTCGCCGCACGAGAAGCCTCGATTTATACCGGCATCACGCTGGGCGAATATTACCGGCAAATGGGCTTGAATGTCCTGTTACTGGCCGATTCAACCTCACGTTGGGCCCAGGCTATGCGTGAAACCTCCGGACGTTTGGAAGAAATTCCCGGCGAAGAAGCGTTTCCTGCTTATCTTGATTCGGCCATTAAAAGTATTTACGAACGTGCCGGCGTTATATTAAACAGCGATGGCTCTACCGGCAGTTTAACGATGATAGGCACGGTATCGCCGGCAGGCGGCAATTTTGAAGAGCCGGTTACCCAGGCGACATTAGGCACGGTAAAAACTTTTTTAGGCTTAAGTGCTGACCGGGCCTACAAACGCTTTTATCCGGCGGTTGACCCGTTGTTATCCTGGTCACGCTATCTGAGCCAACTCCATTCCTGGTACGAAGAAAACTTAGGGCTAGGCTGGACTGCCGATGTAAAGGCCATGCTGGAATTGCTGAAACGCGGCGACAGCATCTACCAGATGATCCAGGTAGCCGGAGAAGAGGGCATTACCCTTAAGGATTTTGTAGGCTACCAGGCGGCTAAATTCTTAGACATGGTGTACCTGCAACAGGATGCCTATGATGAAGTCGATGTCGCCGTGCCGATAAAACGGCAACAAGAAAACTTCAAAAAGATAGTTGAGTTGGTCAGTGCGGATTACTCGTTTGTTAATCAGGATGAGGCTCGCGATTATTTCACCCGTTTAACCGGGTTATTCAAGAATCTCAATTATGCCCCGACCGGAACGGCAGAGTACGCTGGAGTATTGGCAAAAATAAACCAGCTTTATGATGGTTATTGCAAGCGCTGATTTTTTACTCCAGTGCGTGCAAGTTCGCCTCAATAAAGCTGGGCGGGACTTTAGAAGGGCTAGGCTTGGGAATGTCGATATACTTTAATTAATCGATTTTTGGTAATTAACAGTAAAATCATTCAAATAGGAAAGCTCTACAGCCAGATATTCAGGATTTTCAGGCTTAAAAGCATTGACGCCGACGCGCGATAAATAAAACACCTGGTCCGGCATATAATGTCCTATGGCCCTGATTTCACCTTGATAATGATAGCGGTTTCTTAATAGCCAAGCCTGCGAAAATAAACGGCCATCGGCGAAATCAGGAAAATCCAGCTCTACAAGTTGCAGCCTGTTGATATCATCAGCGATGTTTGCAAGAGAGTCTGCCGGGCTGATTCTGATGCCGAGTTTGCCATTATGATCAAGCAGCCGTTGCCTGTCCTGTTGCCACCTGGCTACCGACACGCTGATGTCGTCATCGCCGAATTCGGCATCGTCGGCGACGTAGCGCCAGTTATCATTGATAATCTGTTTATCTTTAATGACTTGCATAAACTTTCTCCTTGAAGGGCTCGATGCCGACCCGTTTTACCATGTCCAGGAAGGATTCGTCATCCAGGCGCTGTTCGACATAAACGTCGAGAATCGTCTTGACTGCCTGGGTGACTTCATCTTTGGCAACCGCAGGACCAAGCCGTTCGCCGATAGCGGCTTCATTTTCGGACGAACCGCCCAAGGTCAATTGATACCACTCCGTGCCTTTTTTATCGACGCCCAGTATGCCGATATGGCCGACGCTTTGGTGCGCACAACCGTTCATACAGCCGGACATATTGATTTTCACGTCACCGATGTCGTGCAGGTAATCCATATCATCGAGAGCTTCGTTGATTTCCCTGGCGACGCCGATAGTGCCTGAATTGGCGAGCGAGCAAAAATCAAGGCCGGGACAGCATATCATGTCGGTGACGGTGCCGATATTGGGCGTAGCGAGCTTGATTGCATCCAGTTGTTGCCACAGCGGGAATAAATCGGCTTGTTTTACATCGGCAAACACCAGGTTTTGCCGATGTGTCGATCTCACTTCAGCAAAACTGTACTGTTCGGCCAGGTCGGCGACGGCGTCAAGCTGGGCATCGGTCATATCGCCGGGCGGTGAATCAGGGGCTTTCAACGACAGGAATACGGCTCGGTAGCCTGGTACTTTATGGCTTAAGGTGTTGTGTTTAATCCAGGTGGAAAATGCCGGATATTCCTGTTGCTGTTGCGCAAGGCTGCTGTCTTGCTCGGCGTCGGCGTCGTATCCGGGCGCGATAAACTGCGATTTGATGGCGTCAATACGCTCATCACTGAGTTCGTGGACATCTTTCGTGAGCAGCCATTCCTGTTCGACTAAGGCGACAAAATTTTCCAAGCCAGATTCCTTGACCAGGATTTTAATACGCGCCTTGTATTTATTGTCCCGGCGTCCGTATAGATTGTATATCCGTAAAATGGCTTCGAGGTAAGACAGCAGGTGTTTCTTTTCCAGGTAAGGCTTGATGACTTGCCCGATGACCGGTGTGCGGCCTAAGCCACCGCCGACCAGTATTCTAAAACCGATTTCCCCGGCATCGTTTTTAACGAGATGGATGCCGATGTCATGAAACTGTGTTGCCGCACGGTCATGCAGCGCGCCGCTGACGGCGATTTTAAACTTGCGCGGCAGGTAATCGAATTCAGGGTGCAGCGTCGACCATTGCCGGATAATTTCGCAATACGGGCGCGGGTCTTCAATTTCATCGACACAGATGCCTGCCAAATGATCGGCGGTTGTGTTCCTTATGCAGTTGCCGCTGGTCTGGATGGCGTGCATTTGCACATCGGCCAGTTCTGCAAGAATATCCGGTACTTGCTCGAGCTTGGGCCAGTTAAATTGGATGTTTTGCCGGGTCGTAAAATGGCAGTAGTTTTTATCGTAGGCACGGGCAATATGCGCTATCTTGCGGAGTTGCCTGGAGCTGAGCAGGCCATAAGGGACGGCTACCCTCAACATCGGGGCGTGGGTTTGGATATAAAGACCGTTTCTCAAGCGCAATGCGCGGAATTGATCGTCGCTAATCTCGCCTTTTAAAAATTGTTCGGTTTGCCGTCTAAACTGGGCTACCCGTTCATCAACAAGGGTTTGGTCGGTATCGTTATACTGGTACATAGTAAGGGTTTTAGTGCCTTGCAGGCGGAAAATCATGATTCGCCATCATATACTGTGCGTCATAAAATGACAAAATTTATTAGTTTGGTGATACCATTAACAGTTAAATTTTTTGTTGTTTATTTATTGATAATCTAAGGAAATAAAGGGGGTAGTGTGGCGCGTTTTTTATTGGTGTTTTTATTAGTCCTGCTGGTGCCGCAAATGGCAATGGCGGAGACCTTTGAAAGTCTGGGCATGACGGGAACGGAGCGGGGCATTTATACCGTACTGATTTTCCTGATTGCCTACGGCTTTGTCATGACGGAAGAATTTACGCATTTGCGCAAATCCAAGCCGGTCATTCTCGCCGCCGGCATTATCTGGGCGCATGCGGCTATTTTGGCCGCGCAAAAAGGGGTTTCGGTTGAAGACATGCATGCCGCTTTCGAGCACGACTTGAAAGAATATGCCGAGCTGATGCTGTTCTTGCTGGTTGCGATGACTTATATCAATTCGATGGCCGAGCGTAATGTATTCGAAGCCTTGCGGTCATGGCTGGTAAGAAGGCAGTTTGGCTATCGTAAACTGTTTTTGATTACCGGCGTCATTACGTTCTTTTTGTCGTCGGTCGCCGATAACCTGACTGCAGCCTTATTAGTCG
>SCST01000327.1 GCA_004299465.1 Methylovulum sp.
TGTTTACCCTTTATGCCCTCGGGGACTTCGCCGTTGACGATGCGTTGCGCCAGGCCTTCAACGATCGCTGTTTTACCGACGCCCGGCTCGCCGATCAGCACCGGGTTATTTTTAGTGCGGCGTTGCAGCACCTGTATCGTGCGGCGGATTTCATCGTCCCGTCCGATAACCGGGTCGAGCTTGCCCCGTTCGGCGCGTTCGGTCAGGTTGATCGTGTATTTGCTTAAGGCTTGGCGCTGGTCTTCGGCATTGGGGTCGTCGACGGCCTGGCCGCCGCGCATCGCATCAATTGCTTTTTCGACGGCTTGTTTGCTGACGCCCGCTTTTTTCAGCAGCTCCTGTAAGACGCCTTTTTCTTCAAGCGCCGCTAATAAGAGCAGCTCGCTGGAGATGAATTTATCGTTACGCTTTTGCGCCAGTTTATCGGTTAAATTGAGCAGCCGTAATGATTCGTTGGAGAATTGCACATCGCCGCCGGCGCCGCTGACGGTCGCGAGTCGTGACATTTCCTTGTTGAGGTCGGCGCGCAATAGCTGCGTGTTGACATTGATTTGGCTAAGCAGCGGCTTGATACTGCCGCCTTCCTGTTCCAGCAAGGCGGTCATGATATGCAAGGGCTCTATGAACTGGTGGTCTTTACCCAGGGCCAGGCTTTGCGCATCCGCTAACGCTGCTTGAAATTTGCTGGTTAATTTATCCATTCGCATCGTATTTACCTTTTCGTGATGAGTTTAAGTGTTTACTAATATGGGGCGAGTTCATAGGCTTTTCAAGCAGGGCGGGGATCAGTGCGGTTTGCAGGCCGCATGAATTCCCGGCCGAATATTTGTGCGCCGGGAAACTGGACTATTGAAAGCGATGGCTGTTAAGGTAACCGTAATAAATAAAATACACGAATTATCCACCCGGGCTTCAGCCGAATTTTTTGAATAAACGATGCAACTAATCTATCATCATTTGCAAAACACACTACTTAAATTTGAAAGAGCAGCGACTTATGAACCCAAAGCATCCTTATCAGCAACAGCCGGAAAAAGCATTTTGGAAAAAGACCGCAGGCAGCCAATATCCACTGGATATAACGCAGTGGTACCAGAAGAAATTCCCGATAGCACAGCATCCTATCGCAACGGCCGGCAGTTGTTTTGCGCAGCATATCGGCAAACAGCTTAAAGACCAGGGTTTTAATTTTGTCGATGTTGAACCGGCGCCGGGCTTCCTCGATAACGCAAGCCGCCTCGATTACGGCTACGGCATGTATTCGGCCCGTTACGGCAATGTCTACAGCTCCAGGCAATTGGTCCAGCTGGCGCAACGGGCACTTGGCCAGTTTGTCCCCGAACAAGCGTATTGGCTTAAAGACGGCGGCTATGTCGACCCGTTCCGGCCGACCATTGAGCCTGAGCCGTATGCCAGCAGCATCGAGCTGGATACGCATAGGGAGCATCATCTGCAGTGCGTCAGGAAATTGTTTGAAGAGGCCAGGGTGTTTGTTTTTACGCTGGGACTGACGGAAACCTGGGTGTCAACGCAGGATGGTGCGGCTTTCCCGATGGCGCCCGGTGTTGCCGGAGGTTTATTTGACCCGCAAAAATACCGCTTGTTGAACCTAACCTGCGCCGATGTTATCGAGGATATGGAGAATTTCTTTAAAATAGTCAGGCGCATCAATAAAAAAATGCGTTTTATCCTAACGGTTTCCCCCGTTCCATTGATGGCGACCGC
>SCST01000328.1 GCA_004299465.1 Methylovulum sp.
TCCGATCTCCATAAAGGCAAAGAAGCCAAAACCCGCCAGCATTCTTTGGAAGAGGCCAGGCAAAACCGCTTCGACTGGGGCCATTATCAACCGGTCAGGCCGTCATTTTTAGGCATTAAAGTCCTCGCCGATGTGCCGCTCACGACCTTGGCGAAATACATAGACTGGACGCCGTTTTTCCAGACCTGGGAAATGGCGGGTAGTTACCCGAAGATACTCGATGATAAAGTCATCGGCACTGAGGCCAGGAAGCTGTTTGCAGACGCTAAGGCCATGCTGGAAAAAATCATTGCTGAACAATGGCTGACGACCCGTGCGGTCATCGGTTTTTTCCCGGCGCAAAGCGATGGCGATGATGTGGTGCTGTACAGCGATGAGTCGCGCACACAACAACGCGAGGTCCTGCATCATTTACGCCAGCAAAATGTTAAAGCGCCGGGCCGGCCGAATTACTGCCTGTCTGATTTTATCGCGCCGATTGACAGCGGCAAGCCAGATTATATCGGCGCATTTGCCGTCACTACCGGCATAGGCATCGAAGCAAAACTTGAGCAGTTTGAGCGGGAACATGACGATTACAGCGCGATTATGCTCAAAGCGTTGGCGGACAGGTTGGCGGAAGCCTTTGCCGAATACCTGCACGAAGTCGTCAGGAAAAACTACTGGGGTTATGCCGAAGATGAAGACCATGACAGCGAGCAGTTAATCAATGAAGCGTATCAAGGCATACGCCCGGCGCCGGGCTATCCTGCCTGCCCCGACCACACCGAGAAGGCCAAGTTGTTTGCCTTGCTCAACGTGACCGAAAATACCAGCATAGCGTTGACTGAAAGCTATGCGATGTACCCGGCATCGGCGGTCAGCGGCTGGTATTTTTCGCATCCTGATTCGCAGTATTTCAACGTCGGTAAAATAGATAAAGACCAGTTGGCCGACTACGCCAGGCGCAAGGGCATATCGGAAGACGAAGCCGAACGCTGGCTGGTCGCGCATGTGCATAATTAGCGGATTACAGCAAGCTGATCATGCCGGAATTACCCGAAGTTGAGACGACCTGCCGCGGCATTGCGCCGCATATCGAAGGGCAATGCGTCAAAGCGGTGATTATCCGCCAGCCCAAACTGCGTTGGCCGGTGCCTGATGCGCTGGCG
This sequence comes from Methylovulum sp., assembly GCA_004299465.1. Taxonomy (GTDB): domain Bacteria; phylum Pseudomonadota; class Gammaproteobacteria; order Methylococcales; family Methylomonadaceae; genus Methylovulum. Next base: position 1,152 of record SCST01000328.1, read on the forward strand.
CAAACGCTGACAGGGCTGCGCATCCAGTCGGTTTCCAGGCGGGCGAAATACCTGCTGCTTACGACGGAAGCCGGCACCTTGCTGGTGCATCTGGGCATGTCCGGCAGTTTACGGATAATGCCTGTCGGGCAGGCCGCCGGCAAACACGATCATATCGATGTCATTTTCAGCGATGACAGCGTGCTGCGTTTTAACGATCCACGGCGATTCGGCGCGGTGTTATGGACATCGGCGCCTGCCTTCGAGCATCCCTTGCTGAAAGATTTGGGACCTGAACCCTTATCGGCGGATTTCAGCGGCGAGCTGCTTTATGCCTTATCCAAAAACCGCAAAGTACCGGTCAAATCATTCATCATGGATAGCCATATTGTCGTCGGGGTCGGTAATATCTATGCCAATGAAGCGCTGTTTATGGCGGGCATCCTGCCATCGCGCCATGCGGGGAAAATTTCTTTGGCGCGTTACGAAAAACTGGCGGACAGCATTCGCGTGGTACTACAAAACGCGATCCGGCAAGGCGGTACGACGTTGCGCAATTTTGTTAATGAAACGGGAAAGCCGGGGTATTTCAAGCAGGCGTTGCAGGTATACGGCCGCGCTGGATTGGCTTGTGCGGCATGCCGGCAGCCGTTAAAAGAAATAAGGCTGGCTAACCGGTCGACGGTGTTTTGCGTGAGCTGTCAGCGTTGATGCAATATAGCAAGTGCTGTCGACGGGACTGCATAGAAGCTGTGAAAACATTCAATATAAAACGTAACTACTCAGCTCCTTGCCAAGTTACCTGGAGTTATACTCGCTCTTTGAGCTGTGTAGGGCGCGCCGCCTGGGCGGTTGCCATAATAGCCGCCCTGAACCAGGTCAAATCCGGGCATTGCTGCAATCGGCGCCTGTTCTTCCGGGTTTTGCTGCTGCACGATAATGCGCCCGCCAATGCCGCCGGTTAATGTTTTTAACGCGTCCAGCCTTTGCGATTCAGCGCTTGCATAACCGCGGCCGTTATTTTCGGGTGCGATGACACGGAGATAATCCGGTGACAATTTTGTAACCAGCCCGGTCACGCCGTGTGCGGCGTATAAGCGGCCGACATTGAGTGCTATCCGATAGCCGCGTTGCCGGTAATTATTCAAGCCTTCCAGCAAGCGGGTATGGTGCAGGGCGTAAAAATTGTTCACCGTCATGGAAATAGCGATGTGCCTGGTTTCCAGGCCGCATTTGACGACGATTTCTTCAAAGTAGGCGCCGTGGTCCTGTTTAATACCGAGGATATGCCGGGGATCAACATCCAGCACCAGAACATCGCCTGCTTGCCGGATAGCGAGAGCATTCAATATATGTACGGTCCGGCATAGGCGATCGATATTAATAATGGATTGAAAATCAACGGGCTGCTTTATTACATCGGTCAATAAGTTACTGCAGTCGACGATTTCGCCGCGTTGAAAGTCGTCATCATAGGCCGAAACCGAGCAAGCGCTCACATGGCCTATAAGCTGCGCCCGGCTGGCGATTTCATACAGCGGCGCAAAAACGCTGCTGATACGGATAGGCCCGATGCGTATCGGGCCAAAGAGGCCGCTGACCAGGCCGTTTTCCAGAATAAAAGGCCGCCGATAATGGGAACGGTGCTCCTGCTCGAATCGGTCATTAAAATAATCAACTAATGTTTGCAGTGACATAAACGGTAGCCTGAGTGCAGGGTTGTTGTAAGGGTTTCAATGAAAATGCCTGGATGCGCGATAGCACATGCCGGACACTATCATCACAGGCAGCGTAAATGGTCTATCGATAATTTGTCGTAATAACTGCCCTGGACCAAGTCGAATCCGACGGCGGAAGCGATGAAAGCCTGCTCTTTCTGGTCAACCTGTTGCAAGATGGTCTTGCCGCCGACTAAACCCTGCAACTCTTTCAATGCGTTTAACGCCGAGGGCCAGACGATTTCCGTGTCCTGCCTGCTGTCGCCGGTGCCGGGCACATTCGCGCGCAGGTAATTCGGCGATAATTTTGCAATCAAGTCGACTAAACCGTTCGCCGAGTACAAATTGCCGATATTAAGCGCTACCTGGTAGCCGCGTCCGCGATAATTATTCAAGCCTTCCAGCAATTGGCTGTGGTGCAAGGCATAGAAATTATTGACCGCCATTGAAATAACGACATTTTTCGTGGCCAGGCCGCATTTGACGATAATTTCTTCAAAATAGACGCCGTGATTCTGTGTGACGCCAAGAATATGCCTGGGGTCAACATCCAGGAAAAGCACACCGCCAATATGCGAATAAGGAAGGTAGTTCAGCATATGCACGGTGCGGCATAAGCGGTCAAGATTGATGATCGACTGGAAATCGGCGGGTTGTGTCAGCGCATCGGTTAACACGGCGCCAAACTCACCGGATTGCCCGTCCTGTAAACCATTATTATTAGCTGAAACTGAGAGCTGCACGG
>SCST01000035.1 GCA_004299465.1 Methylovulum sp.
TTGCCGGCTGCAAAAACAGCGTGGATATTTTGCGGCGTCGGGGCATGGGTGGCTTTGGTGGGGTTCCTTGATGATCGCCGCCACATTCCTGTCCATCAGCGATTATCGGCGCATTTTCTTGCGGCGGCGTTGGGCTTGTATGCGCTGGGAGGCATGCCGCCGCTATTGGTCTTCGGGCATGCAATCGACCTGGGCTGGGCCGGCCAGGTTATCGGGCTGTTTTACCTGGTTTGGTTGCTGAATCTCTATAATTTCATGGATGGCATCGATGGGCTTGCCGGTATTGAGGCGATGACGGTTTGCTTCGGGGGGATAGTGTTGTATTTATCAGGCGCTGAAAACAGCGGGCAGTGCTGGATGCTGGCCTTGCTGGCTATGGCCGTGGCTGGTTTTATGGTTTGGAATTTTCCGCCTGCCGCAATATTTATGGGGGATGCGGGCAGCGGCTTTTTAGGTATTGTCTTGGGACTTTTTTCTATTCAGGCAGCCCTGCTTGCTCCGCAATATTTTTGGAGCTGGCTGATTTTGTTGGGTGTGTTCGTTGTCGATGCGACTTTGACGCTGATGCGCCGGTTTTTGTCGGGCGAAAAGGTTTATGAAGCACATCGCAGTCATGCCTATCAATATGCATCGCGTCATTACGGCGGGCATAAACCGGTAACGCTGGCGGTGGCCCTGATCAACCTGTGCTGGTTGACACCGTTGGCGTTATGGGTTGGTACAGGCGGGCTGGACGGCTTATCGGGATTGGTTTTGGCTTATTTGCCGCTGGTATTGCTCGCGTTCAGCTTCAAGGCCGGTACCAGGGAAGCTGCATAGTGGAATCGCAGTTGGCGCATTGGTTGATAGGGCTTTCCAGGCGTAAGAAAGCATTTCTTCTTATCAGCGCCGATGTTTTTTTTGCCGTGCTGGCCTTGTGGCTGGCATTTTCCCTGCGCTGGGGCGTGTTGTATATCCCTAAAGGCGATCAATGGTATTTGTTTGCCGCCGCACCGCTGATTGCCTGTGCCGTGTTTGCCAGGTTAGGCCTGTATCGTGCGATTATTCGCTATATAGAAATAAGGGTTTTATGGACGATTATTCAGGCGACGAGTTTTTATGCGTTGATTTTTGCATTTGTCGTTTATGAATCAAACATTCAAGGCATTCCCAGGACGGTAACGCCGCTTAACTGGCTGCTTACGATCCTGCTGGTCGGCAGCAGCCGTTTTTTTGCGCGCTGGTGGTTGGGGGATATTCATTTTAGCCTGGCAGGCGGACGAAACGCGTTGGCGTGCCGTAAAAGAAATGTCGTGATTTACGGCGCCGGCAGCGCCGGCGTGCAATTGGCGGCTGCATTAGGGCACGGGCGTGAATATAACCCTGTGGCATTTATCGATGATGATCTATTGCTGCATCATCAAAAAATCAACGGTGTAAAAATTCATCCCTTGAGTTCATTGAGTCAGCTGATTAAGAAATACCATGTTTCAGATGTGTTACTGGCGATGCCGTCGGCCAGCCGCTCACGCAAAAGCGAGATTATCCGTTTGCTGGAAGCTTACGCCGTTCATGTGATGTCAATGCCGGGCTTGTCTGATATTGCGCAAGGCAAGGTTACCGTTGATGCGCTCCAGGAGGTTGATATTGCTGACCTGCTGGGCCGTGATTGCGTGGCGCCCAATCCCTCGCTGCTGCAGGCGAGCATTAACGGGAAGGTGGTCATGGTGACGGGTGCGGGAGGATCGATAGGTTCCGAGTTGTGCCGGCAGATCATATCGTTGCAGCCGCTGGTCCTGGTTCTTTTTGAGCTGTGCGAATATGCGCTCTATACGATAGAAAAAGAACTGAACCATCTTCTCGAGAAGATAGGTCGTGTCCAGGATATAGAGCTTATTGCCGTTTTAGGTTCGGTCGTCAACTCAGCGCGCATAGCTAAAGTGTGCAAGACATTTAACGTGCAAACGATTTATCATGCCGCAGCTTACAAACATGTGCCGATGGTGGAAAGGAATCCGGGTGAGGCGGTATGGAACAATATATTTGGAACCTATCACACGGCGCGGGCGGCTGTCGCGGCAGGCGTTGAAACATTTGTGCTGATTTCCACGGACAAAGCCGTCAGGCCGACCAATACGATGGGCGCAACCAAGCGATTTGCCGAGTTAATCTTGCAGGCCTTCAGTGCGGATCGTAAGTTCCAGCAGACCCGTTTCATTATCGTCAGGTTTGGTAATGTCTTAGGTTCATCAGGCTCTGTAGTGCCGTTGTTCAGGGAGCAGATAGCCAGGGGCGGACCGGTAACGGTGACCGATGCAAGAATTATCCGGTATTTTATGACGATACCTGAAGCCGCGCAGTTGGTTATCCAGGCTGGGGCTATGGGGCAGGGCGGCGATGTGTTCGTGCTGGACATGGGCGCGCCCGTTCGCATCCTGGATTTGGCCAAGCGCATGATTCATTTGAGCGGGCTTGAAGTCAAGGATGACGATCATCCGTCCGGTGAAATTGAAATCAGTTTTACCGGGTTAAGGCCGGGAGAGAAGCTTTATGAAGAACTGTTGATTGGCGATAAGGTTTCGGAAACCGGTCATCCGAGGATTATGTGCGCAGAAGAACAGGTTATTCCGTGGACTGAGCTGGAAAAAATGCTCGTTACCCTGGAACAGGCGGCTAAAAACGATGATTTTGAAACGGTTCGGGATATTTTAATCCGGGCCGTTTTAGGTTTTGCGCCGCAGTGTGAGATAGGCGATGTGTTGTGGAAAAAAGCCAGGGAGTCGCTTAAGGCCGGAGAGGGTTTCCGGGCTAAACTTTGGAATTAAAAAAGCCTCCCAATACGTTGCCGTAGAGGGAGGTGAAAAAGCAAGCAGAGTGTTATGAGGAGTATCTGCTTGTAGGTATAACACCAGGAGGTAGTTAAATCGTTAGCGCTCAGCTTTTCAGTTGGGCTCTCATCACAATGTTGCTGTAAATTGCAGCACTGGCAAATAAAACGGTTGAAATAATAAATTGACCGGAAATGAAACTCCAGATACCGGCAATAAACATTAAGCCAATCAGTATGTCTTTCTTGAAGTCGTTCATTGTTTATGTCCTGTAAAATGTTTAAAAAATCTTCATACTGCGTCGAAGTCGTTCGAGATATGTTACTTTTTAATTGTTGATGCTCACTATACAGGGATATTTTTTGGATACAATATGTTAAATAATAAATTGATTGTTTATATTTAAGAAACAGTTAAAATGTCAATGTTTTTTTATATAGGCAATGGCTACGTTTTAAAAATAAGATGAAAAAAGCGCAGCAGTATGTGTTGTTATCTTTCGAATATTGAGGTGTGAGTGGATAAGTTAACCAGTATGAATGTTTTTGTTCGTGTCGCCAAAGCCGGAAGTTTTGCGGGCGGGGCGAGAGAATTGGGTATTTCCAGGGCGATGGCGACCAAGCATATTATGCAGTTGGAAGGCAGTTTGGGGACGCGGCTTTTTAACCGGACGACGCGCAGTTTAAGCTTAACGGATGTGGGGGCATCCTATCTCGAACGCTGCCAGCAAGTATTGCTTGATGTTGAAGAGATGGAGTCTGCGGTAACGCATTTACAGACCGAACCGCGCGGAGTGTTAAAAATCAGCGCGCCGCCTGTGATCGGTGCAACGCATATTACCCGAGCCATCGCAGAATTCCTGAAAATCCATCCTGACTTGACGATTGACCTGATTTTACAGAGTAGTCCGGGTGATTTGATTGATGAAGGTATTGATATCGCTATTTACTTGGGTGTTTTGGATGATACCAGCATGGTGGCGCGAAAATTGGCCAGTTCGTCCATGGTGGTGTGCGGATCGCCGGATTATCTGGTGCGTCATGGCATTCCCAAAATACCGGAAGATTTGCTCGAGCACAGTTGTCTCGTCAATTGGGCGAGTTCACCCAGGAATAAATGGAAATTTAAGGGCGAAACAGGCTGTACTGTTATCAATGTTTCAGGCCGTATGCAGGCCAATGTCGCCGATGCAATAAGAGTTGCCGCTATTGATGGTTTGGGATTGGTGATGCTGGCTTCGTATGTGGTGGCAAGGGATATAGAGCGCGGCAAATTGAAGGTGGTGCTGGAAAACTACACACTGCCGCCGCTGGATATTCATGCGGTATACCCACACAGAAAATATCTATCCGCCAAGGTCAGGCGTTTCCTGGATTTTTTGCAGGAATGGTTGGGGCCTCAAGTGACGATGCCGGGTACGGAATAAAGTTTAGCCCTTAGTGCTGATACAGGCATAATGTGAATTTAATGGCGTAGTTGTAAGGCGATTTCTTGACCGCGCTCTTATGGATGAGATAATAGCTTCAGTTGATCGGGTTAGCCGGCCTTTATTAGGCCATTTTTCGCCTTGAAACCATTAAAAAAACCGCTAATCCGTAATTTGCAGCATCAAACACAGCACTGGATACCTCATGATAGAAAACCTGGAACCGCAACAGGCCTGGGATTTGTTGCAACAGAACAGCAAGGCGGTATTGATCGATGTCAGGACAAAAATCGAGCATGGTTTTGTGGGCCATCCTTTAGGCGCTGTCCATATCGCCTGGAAAGAAGCGCCTGATTGGCAGATCAATCCTGAGTTTGTCGCTGAAGTGATTCAGGCTGTGCCTGACCGCAATTCCCCTGTTTTATTATTGTGCCGTAGCGGGCAGCGCTCGCTCGATGCGGCAAAAACGCTGGAAAAGGCGGGTTACCAACGGCTTATTAATATAGAAGGCGGCTTTGAAGGGCCTCTGGATCAAGACAATCATAGAGGCAATCTCGGCGGCTGGCGATTTTGCGGCCTGCCTTGGCAGCAAAGCTAGTTAATACAAGACTCGTTCATCAAACAAAACACTACATTCATGATGGTCGTCATCATCGCCATCTTTTTACCCGATTTTCGCCAGCACTTGGCAAGCCGATTTATTTAACCCTCAGAGTATATACAAGTGATTGAAAAATTAAGAAATATTGCCATTATCGCCCACGTTGATCATGGCAAGACGACCCTGGTTGATAAACTATTACAACAATCAGGCACGTTTGCCGCCCATGCGAAAGTAACCGAGCGGATCATGGATTCCAATGATTTGGAAAAAGAGCGTGGCATTACCATCCTGGCAAAAAACACCGCACTGGATTGGCGCGATTATCATATTAATATCGTCGATACACCGGGCCACGCTGATTTTGGCGGCGAAGTCGAGCGCGTGTTGTCGATGGTGGATTCAGTTTTGTTGTTAGTCGATGCCGTTGACGGCCCGATGCCGCAAACCCGCTTTGTGACGCAAAAAGCGTTTGCCTTGGGCTTGAAGCCCATTGTCGTCATCAACAAAATCGACAGGCCGGGTGCGCGTCCTGATTGGGTCGTCGACCAAACCTTCGACTTATTTGACCGTTTGGGCGCAACCGATGAACAGCTCGACTTTCCTATCGTCTACGCGTCGGCACTGAACGGCTATGCCGGGCTTGATGCCAGTGTAACAGGCGGCAATATGGATCCGTTGTTTGAAACCATCGTCGAAAGAGTCAGTCCGCCTAAGGTTGACCTGGATGGCCCGTTCCAGATGCAGGTGACCAGCCTGGATTACAATACTTATGTCGGTGTCATCGGCGTGGGCCGCATCCAGCGCGGTACGATCAAACCGAATATGCCGCTGGTGATTGTCAACCGCGAAGGCGTCGAACGCAAAGGCCGTATGTTGCAAGTATTCGGTTTTCACGGACTGGAGCGGGTCGAAGTACAGGACGCACGTGCCGGCGATATTATCGCGTTTACCGGCATAGAAAAACTGGAAATATCCGATACCTTGTGCCATCCCGATAAAGTTGAGCTGATGACGCCGCTGACGGTTGACGAGCCGACCGTGACGAT
>SCST01000007.1 GCA_004299465.1 Methylovulum sp.
GGACTATCCGTTCAAATAGCGCTTGACAGCATTTAAGCGGTGTCGATATATTCCCTGTCAAATAACGCTGAATATTAGCGTTAGCTGCATTGAGTTTTTCTTCAGCCTGGATCAGGAACCCCACACAATACTGGGTAGAGTAGAGAACAGGCTCTCGCCTGCCCTCTACTCTACCCATGCGTGACCCCATGCGCTTGTGTATAGTGCGGTCGATGAGCCGAACTGATTTTCAGCGCTACATAATACGATCGCCTTAGACTATACAACCTGGAGAACCGATGCCAAATAACAACATAGCAGTCATCCGCGACTTCCACCATCATTACAAACAACTATCCCATACCTCGGGCTATGCGCTGGTCTATGACACGATGGCGTTGATCAAGGAATTCATCCCCTGTAGGGAAATAGGTTTTCATATTATAAGACCCGCCAGCGATGAGCCGGACGACGTCAGGCCGGGCAGCACTCCCCTGTGGGTTGCCACACCGCTGATGGGCAAAACCCAACAAATGTTTTATGGACTGTATCAGTACATCCCCCACATAAAACACCTCATAAAAACGATCAAGCGCAAGTTGATAGAGGGTCACCCGATCGAAGTCATTAGCTTTGTAGACGACCCCGGTTACTGCAAAAGCGGCATAATCCATGACTTTTTTACAAAAATTAATACCAGTGATGCCGCCAGCACCGCAGGATTGCTCAACCGGCATCAGTTCATCGAATCACCCTACACGCAAAGCTACTATATCGCCTTTTGCACCATCGAACGCGAAAACGGACAAACATTCCAAAGCCATGAAAAACAGTTATTCGCACATTTCTTTGATATTTTCCTGGAAGATTTTAAGCACAAAATCAGTTGCCCGGAAAACAGCTATTTTTTGCCCTATTTGACGGGTGAAGTTTTCTGCAAAAAAACCAAACTGGAAGCGCTGTTTGATACCGGCACAAAATTCAAGCCGCGCGAACTGGCGACTATCAAAGCCTGCTTCGACCTAAAACAAAGCAACCGGCCCGTCACCCACGCAACCGTCGCCCGCTATTTGCACTTGCAGGATAGGGATGATTGCACGGCCGCAGAATTAAAAAGGGTCGGCTACTGGCTGGATTACGACCTCAAGAAGATCAGACAACACCTGTTAAGAGACTTAGAGCAGGACACGGCCGAGAACTACAGCAGACTCCACAAAGAGTTTGAATTGGAACACATCACCGACGTTTTCAAAACCTACGCCTATTTCGGGCTTTATCCCGATAGCTCTAAACGGTTCATCAGCTATTTGTCGGACAAATTGGGAAACTAAGGAATGAGCATGAAACAATTTCTGCAAGCGTTTGATGTGGGTGCGGATTTACTTGTGCCCTTCATGCCCCAGAGGATACAGAGGGTATCCGCACGATGCGCATCTGTCGCACCTACAGTTACCGTAACTGTTCAGCGCCTTGTCTGAAGCGTAGGGCGTGCCGCGCGCGCCTTCTCCGGCGCGTGGGTAAAACGCGCCAGTCCGTTGATGGCGCGCGCAGCACGCCCTACAGCAAGGGGCTGAATAGTTACCCGTTGCCGAACTTGTTTCATGCTTATTCCTAATCACAGCCAATTTTCAAGACGTAACGCTTCAACTCGCGCAAATCCCCGTCTATTGTTAGGCACTAAAATCAAGCCTTCACTGCGCGCATGACCGGCAATATGCAGGTCATTAACCCCTATTGTATTGCCCTGTTTTTCCAGGTTTGCCCGAATATCACCATAATGAGCCGCCGCTTTGGCGGTGTATTCCAACACATCCAGACGCGAAACAAAATCTTCAACCTGGCGCAGGTTATGCGCGGGTTGGGTGCTTTTTTCTACGCCATGCAGCAGTTCAGCCAAGGTAATGCTGGAAATGCACAGTTGCCCGACATGTTGGTTAAAGGTCGCCAACACCTCAAGCGGCCGGCGTTTAATCACATAAATGACAATGTTGGTGTCAAGCATGTATTTCAACATCAAAACGCTTCCCGGATGGCTTCTGTTTGCTCCGCTCTTGTCGCGAGAAAGTCATCCGTTACTGGCTGGTTGGACAAAAAGAAACTGTCCCAGGTGTTTTCAACCGGACACAAGATGCGTTCCTTGCCGTTCGTGCGGATAGACACTTTTTTGACATGTGCATCAAAGCGGGCTTCCACGGGCAAGCGCACCGCTTGGGTTTTATTATTAACAAAAACAGAACCTTGTAGCATGGTATTTTCCTTGTTGGTAGGGTATATAGGACAAGTATATAGCTACGGCTGATAATCGGCAAACCGGCTTCCCTGCCGGAATAGCGCCTTGTGTAGATACCTATGGCTTTGTGGTGGAGCTTGTCGAAGGGTAGCCGCAAATTGAACCACACCAATCATGGTGGCACGTAACATCACCTTTAAAAAAACAAAAAGTCAAGCAAAAATAGCTTTAATTTTTCGATAATACACACAAAAATCGGAAAGTTCAGCGATTAAAAGTCTCTATACACTAGCCTGTTATTGCTATCCTTCTTTTTGGGGAAAACCGTACCATAAATACGGAATAACCCAACGGGTCTTCAATTTAAACAACCGGGACTGCGCTCTAACCCGTAAACCCGTTAGGCAATCCACATAAACGAAGTCGATAACCTGAAACCTTGCCTGATTTTTCTAAAAGCGGCAGATTGTTGGAGCGAAGCCGCCTACAGCACTATTACCGGAGAATAATAATAATGAATAAACTAGCCCTGTTATCAGTATTAAGCGCCATCCTGCTCAGTGGATGCCAAAACATGCCGTCGCCAAACAACCTGACGAGTAAGTTCAAGCCTTCGTCTCAACAAGCTGAGATATGGCTGGATAAAACCGGCTATCAACCCAGTTTTAAAGACAACACGGATTGCAAGATTCAGGCGCAAATAGCCACAAATCAAATCACCAACGCTAACGGCAGCCATAAAGACGTTTTGGGAAT
>SCST01000329.1 GCA_004299465.1 Methylovulum sp.
TACATTTCATCGACTTCCATCACCTCATCTCGCAATGGCGATCGAATGCAGGCGTTATCTACAAAGCCCTGAAGCTGATGACGACGCGTCAGCAAATGTTTACGATCTATACCCAATTCTTTCGACAAATGTAACGTCGATACACCTTGAGCGATACCCTGTAAAATACGGACAATCATCGGACATTGGTGATGTGTCCCTTGCCAAACTGTCTTTGTGAAAATGTTATAAAAATGCCCGTTTATACGTTCGTAGACTAGAATTGGCACACGATCATTTCGATGAATCTTCGAGTCTTGCACCGAACATTGACATGTTGGACAACACAGCCCTTGGGAATGCAGTATCGTGCAGAGAAAGTCGTAGTATTTCTGCTCATCCATTAACTCAAGCAATGAAAAAACAATCATCAGGGGACTGCCTCAGAATATTTACAGGGTGATTAACTATCAACCCTATTTATCAGTTACGCAACCCTGTCACACAATTTGCCACATGAGCCGAAAGACATTGGGTTACTGCAAAAAGAAAGCTAATTTTACGGTTACTCTTTGGCTTAATCTCTATGACTATAACTATCGATGCCCGCATAAAAGCTTAAGGCAACCATTTGTACTGCCAGGCGCGTCACGGTTCCAAAAAAATGGACACATCGAACACCTGCCATGGCAATGGGATTGGCTCAAGCGGCATTAACTTGGCAGGTCTTATTCGTGATGCCTATTTCGGTAACTCGTTGATAAACATTAACCTGCATTGATTTGTAGGGACTACCAAAAACCATTGCAGCATCCGACACTACGAAACGACGACTATTAGGCTAGCATAGCTTTGCCGAGGAAAACGCCCCTATGACCCGATCAACCCCTCTTTCTTACAGCCAACAAGCCCTTTGGTTTATCTACCGCGAGGCGCCAAAAAGCGCCGCTTACAATATAGCTTTACCGCTTCAGTTTGCCGGAGAGGTTGACGGTCAACTCTTGCAACAGGCGGTACAGCGCCTAGTCGAACGCCATTCGATGCTGTGTAGCCGTTTTTTTGAGCGGGACGGCGTACCGTATCAATATGTCGTAACCGACAGACATCAGAATTGGCAAGAAGTTGACGCGGGGGGATGGACAGAATCCGCACTGATGGCAGGACTTCACCGCCACTCGCAACAGCCTTTCGTGCTGGAACAAGGTGCATTCCGCGCCACCCTGTTCCAAGGTGCCGACACAGGGACGGTATTATTGTTTAACCTCCATCACATAACCGGCGATGCCGCTTCCCTGGCTATTCTCGGAAAGGAATTGCTGGCGTTTTATGGGGCGGACAACCTGCCGCCAACGGCTGCGGATTACAGTCATTACGTCCGTTGGGAGGCTGAGTTGCTCAATAGCAAAAAAGGCCAACGCATGGCTACGTATTGGCAACAACAGCTTGCCGGCGACGTGCCTGTTTTGCAATTGCCCACCGATTATCCGCGCCCAGCGCTGCAAACCTTCAACGGCGCCACGGTGCGTATCGAACTGCCGGAACCGTTGACCGAGGCCGTCAAAAAACTCGCCAAAATCCACCAGACCACCTTATTTACCGTCCTGTTCAGCGTCTATCAAGTCCTGTTGCAGCGCTATTCCGGGCAGCATGATATTTGGATTGGCGTACCCACCTCGACCCCAAGGAACCAACCGGAATTCGCCGATATGGTCGGCTATCTGGTCAACCCGATGATCCTGCGCGGCGACTTTTCAAACGATAACCATGTCAGCTTCAGTCGGCTGGTACAACTTAACAGTCGGCAACTGCTGACCGGGCTTTA
>SCST01000330.1 GCA_004299465.1 Methylovulum sp.
ATCGGCTTGTTCTTGTTCCCGCTTTTGTTGTTCAAGCCTTGCCTGCTCTTCCTGCTGCTTTAAAATGGCCTGTTTTTGCACTTCGTCGAGATTGATAGTGCTTCCCGATTTAAGATCAACTTCCTCGTTATCGTAGCCCTCTTCACAAGGATGCGAGCGATAGACTTTCTTGCCGTCGGCATCTGTACATTTGTAGACCTCAGCGGAAGCACAGGTGGAAAAAATGCTGATGAGTATAAGTAGGATAAATTTCATTTTGCTCAGCCAGGTTGTTTCAATAAAAAGACAGCTTTAAAGATTATCGTTTAAATCATATTCATGTTGCCGGTTTATTGCAAATATCGGGTTTATGCCAATGCTTCGAAACACGAGCGGGGCTACAAAAATAACATTTTTTAGCGATATTCAATGAGTGGGCAGGCGAATGGTCATTTCTTTACAAGTCTCCATTGCCGGAATATGATGGCAAAAGAGCGGATAATGCCGTGTTGCGTTGAGTCAGGACATCTATTAAAAATGGCTATATTCCCTTGACAGGTTCGCGACCTGTCCTGCCACTTGCAGGTGCCGGCAATATTGTGGACAGTGCCTGCTATGGATGCATTAATAAAATTGATTACAAATCAATAGAATAAGTTTGGAGAGTGTGATGCTGCCAGCCCAGGGCGAAAATAATGCAGTACAAGCGCTTAGAGAGACTGAAATAATCATGCTGTTAAACGCTATTTTACCGGTCTGGCTAAGACAGCTTGGAAGTATCAAAAACCAGACTGAAGATGCTGTTGACCAACTCGCCGACAGTGTTTCGTCTATTGTAAAACACTTTGGCAGGGCCGGTGTCTCCAACGTTTCCGGGCAAGTTATCCGCGGCGATGTTGATAACCTTTTGCTGAGTTTGCAATACCAGGATCGCGTTAACCAGATGCTGACTGTGGTCATTGATGACATGAGCCGTTTACAGCGCATTATAACAATTAACAACGGCAGGATACCGGCTCCTGATGAGTGGTTGAGCGAACTCAGCAGCCGCTATACGATGCATGATGAGCGCGACCGCCACCAACAGGCTGCGCGCAATGGTGATGGGGGAAACGCCAAGCCGGACAGTGATGAAGTGACATTTTTTTAACAAACTAAGGGAGAGACTATGGCAAAAACCATTCTGATTGTTGATGATTCTGCGAGTTTTAGACGCGTTGAAGTCATGACATTAAGCGGGGCCGGTTACGAGGTTATCGAGGCCTGTGACGGTATAGACGCGCTGGACAAGCTCAGTCAGTTGGGATTAAAAAAAATCCACCTGATTATTTGTGATGTGAACATGCCTAATATGGGCGGTATTGAGTTTGTGACGGCAGTCAAGCAAAACCCGAAATTTAAATTCACACCGGTCATGATGCTTACCACGGAAGATTCAGATGTCGTAAAGCAGCAAGGGCGTGCCGCCGGAGCAAAAGCGTGGATGGTAAAGCCGTTTAAATCGGAGCAAATGCTCAATGCCGTATCAAAATTGATTTTGCCATAGGCACCGAGTTATTCCGGTTAGTGATTGCTATGGGTCAAACTAGGTAATGAGTAGTTAAAAAGGATTACAGTAAAATTAAGAGTGAAGATATGCCGGCGTATGAAACAGATTTTTAAAGCAAGCTCTATCATCTTAATTTAGGAGAAAATAATGAGTCGATTAGATCAATCGTGGATAGGGCACTTGTTCGGACTTGACCGCAAAGCCGAAG
>SCST01000036.1 GCA_004299465.1 Methylovulum sp.
CGTCAAGGTCTGGCCGGGCTTAATTAATTCAGGGACGTCAAGCTTTAAGTCCTGGGTATGGCGGGCCAGGCTGATTTTGAACGGCGCGACGCCGTAAGATAACGGGCTCATGAAAATCTCATCCGAGCCGGGGTCGCGGATGTACTGCACAGTAACATAGGCGTTGCCTGTCAGCTCCTTGGGCACTTCGATGGTTTGCACCGAGGCCTGGGTATCGGCTTTAAACCAGACGCTGTTATACACCTTGTCGCGTTCTATCGTGATCAAGCCCGCGCCTGTGTAGGGCGCGCGAATGTTTATCGCGATTTTTTCACCGGGTTCGTATTCGGGCTTATCCAGCGTGAGTTGCAGTTCGGCATTGCGGTCTAAGGAGCGTGATACATTGCCGGCGCCTGCGACGCTGTAATCGATCCGGCTTAACAGCAAGCCGTCGGCATTGCGGACCAGGTAGGCATAATCGCCCGGCGTGGCGCTATCGAGCGGCAAATCAAGGCCTTCCTTGGGAATCGCCAGCGCGTCTTTATGCAGGCTGGTTTCCTTGGCGCGCGATTCATATTTATAGGTGTTATCGGTCTGCCGCGTTAATACCGACAGGACTTTACGCTCGATCAGTTCGACGCTTAAGTTATCTGCGGCCAGCGCCTGCACTTGCGGGTCGATGGCGATTAATTGCAGATGGCGTTTGGCGTCCTTGGCGACAAAGTTCAACGCGCCATCGGCTTTATAACCGACCAGGAAAGGCATGTCCGACACCAGCGTATAGGCTTCGGCGGCGACGCTACGCCCGCCTTTCGCTTCAAACGCGCGTGTGAAAAAATGCAACTGGTATGTGGCTTTGGTGTATTTTTCCAGCCCTAAGTCAAACACCGCATTGCCTTTATTATCGGTTTGCGCGGCTGTCAGGTCTTCATCGAAACCTTCCTTGGCATAATGCGGGTCGTAAAAATTGTAATCGCTATAACGCTTAAAAGCGGGCAGCGCCGGTTTTAACGTGATATTGGCTTCGACTTGCCGGGCTTCGGCAGGTGCGCCGTAGAGATTTTGCACATTAACCGTCACCTTTAAATCATCGGGATGCACCCAGCCTTCGGATACTGGTTTGGAAAAAACGGCCGTGGTTTTAATGCGGTCGGGCTGGAATTCTTCGACCTTGACCTTGGTTTGTCCTAAAAACTGGTCGCTATGGCCATCCTTGACGGTGTACAGCGACACCGTGTAATTGCCGGTAGGCGAGCTTTCTAGCGTGGTGTATGACAATTCATTAAAACCCGCTACGCCCAGGTTAATCCCGGCTTTTTGCACGACTAGGCCGCGCGCATCGGTGACTTCGGCTTGTAGCGGCAGTCCTTCCAGCGGCAGCAGCCAGTTCTCGGTTTTGACGATAATGCCAATATGAAAGGTATCGCCAGGACGGTAGATGCCGCGGTCGGAGAATAAATAGGCATTGAGCTGGTTGGCGTCCTTGGCATTCGCCTCGCCTTCAATACCAAACCGGGAGAAATTCAGCTTGCGGTCTTCGCGCTCCCTGGGCAGGAAACTCATATCGCCGTTAAATTTGACCCGATAAAATATCGGCTGGCGTTCGCGTTCCAAGCCGGATAATTTGGGAAAGCGGACTTTACCTTGTTCGTCGGTTTGGCCGCTGAACAGCGCCAGGCCATTTTTGCCGATGATGTCCACATCGGCCCCTGCTTGCGGCTGGCCTGTTTGTATCGATTGCACAAATATGACTTGCGAGCCGTCTTGTTCGGTTTTAACGAGTGTACCTAGGTCGGTGACTAAAATCAGCCGTTTATCAATAACTTCCGCGTCATTGTAGTCATCGGGACGGGCGGGGTCATAGCTTTTTACCGTCAACAAGAAAATGCCGCGTTTATTATTGCCCTGGGCATCGCTCATGTACCCGCTTAAATCGACGGGCTGATAGATCGGTATTCCGGGTGTTTGCGCCGGCAAAGGCAGGGCTATTTCAAAGCGTTCGCTTAAATTATCCTGGCCGAAATCGCCGGAAAAATCAGGATGGCCGAAATGTCCCGAGCTTTGCGAGACCAGGTTTTGTAATTGATCGGGCAACACGCGGCCTAATTCGACTTTAACGCCGGGTAAATCACGCGCCATCAGTGCGATTTTTTTCTCACCGCTTAAGGTTAGCAAAGAGCCGTCGCCGAGGATGCGCAATTCCTTGGGGAACTCGGGCACCGTCAGCGTCCGGTATTCCGCTTTGGGCAGTTGATAGCCGCCGAATGATTTGATGTCCTTATTGATTTTTACGAATAACTGCCGTCCTACATCCGCTTGCAGGCGAAAGCCGTGAATCCCGGTAAATTCATGCTCGGCAGGTACGGCTTGCAATGGCAGTCGGGTGCTTAATTTAAGAATATCGGCGCTGACTTCATCCGGCGACCACGGGTAAGCTGTTGTGTCGTCGTTTTGAGGGTATTTGGGATGGTTTCGCGGCAATAACCAGGCTTCCAGGTTTTCCGCCATTTTTTGTTCATGGACGGGAAGACTGGTACTGACGACCAAAACCTGGTCTTGCTGCTGCGTTTGTTTATTCGGCGTAATCGTCAGTTGCACATCATTGATGGTGAGACCGTTGTATAGCCCTGGCACAAGTATGCTGGCGTTTACAGGCGCGTCATTAGTCGTATCGGAGCCTCCGGGCTGCACCTTATCAGTCAGCGTAAAGTTGACTTGCTGGTCATAACGCGGTACGGGCAGCGGCTTGGAATGGATAAATGCATTGAGTTTAAGCGTGTCATAAGTGACCGCGAAAGACAGGTCTTCGGCCTGTTTAAGGTCTTTCGCCCTGTTTTTGAGGCTCAGCGTGATGTTTTTTTCCAGCGATTTGCTGCCAACAGGATGGCTGAAACGCAGTTGAATGACGGCTTTTTTTAACACCGGGTCTAATGGGTCCTGGTAAAACTCCGCTTTTTCCAGGGTTGCGGTAAACGCTGGCCCATTAAAGGTAAAATCCCGGCGGGCGAGCTTAATCTGCGGCGCCGTGACGCTTTTTTCCAGTTTGACAAGGTATTCCTGGCCGGCAGGCCATTCTTTATCGGGGCGGAATTCCAGTGTTTTATCGTCCTGCCAATGCCAGTGGCCCGCAATATCGGGATTCATGGAGATGCCTTCTGGCACATCTTTAGCCACTAGGGCCAAAGGCGCGACCGAGCCGGCAAAACTGACAACAAGCGGATTAGGCGGGGCGTTTTTTTCAAGATCGGCCCGTTCAGGGGGCTGGATTGAAAAATCAATCGTGACGGGTTGCGGGCGCGATTGCCACCAATGATAGGTAAACCAGCTTGAAGCCCCGGCAATGAGTATTGCCAATAGCACCAGGATGCTTGTGAGCGGTTTTTTGGCAATGGCATCAAAAACACGATGCAGCCAGTTATTTATTGCGTCCAGCCATTTTGGCGGTTGCCAGTGGAAAACGCCGAACAAACCCGCCAGTCCTTTTAAGAGGAGACCGAAAAACAGGCCTAATAATGCCTTGAGTTTATTCATTGCTGCTATCCCATAACAAGATTATCGTGATTGACGGTTTGT
>SCST01000331.1 GCA_004299465.1 Methylovulum sp.
CGGCCTTTCCGTCATTGCATAGACCCGTGTAGGAAAACCGGGGCCAAATACCGGCATGCTGCGAAACTGCTCCCAATCGGATTTAAAACCGGTAGTTTGCGCATTCGCCAGATTATTGGCGTTTGCGGTTTGTGCCAATAAGGTTTGTTTGGCGCCGCTCATTGCAATATAGAGGCTTCTGTCCATAACGGCTCACCCGATATTAAAGATTCAACAACGTTTGCATGATGTTGTTTTCTGTCGATATGGTCTGCGAGTTGGCTTGATAGGTTTGCTGGGCAATAATAAGGTTGACCAGTTGCGCCGATAAATCGACATTGGATTGCTCCAATGCGCCTGATTGAATGGAGCCAAAATTACCCGCCCCCGCCGTTCCTGGAATCGGAGCTCCTGAATTGATGCTTTGCGCCCAACTGGTATCGCCCAGCTTTGCCAAACCCTGAGGATTAGCAAAGCGGGTCAAGGCCACTTGGCCTAACGGTGTTGAACCGCCATTGCTGAATTTTGCAAAAATAACGCCGCTGGTATCGATACTGATACCGGACAATTGGCCAGCGGCAAGCCCATCCTGCTTCAAGGTATCGACACTGAAAGCCGAAGCCACAGATGTCGAACCGGAGTAATTCACCGTAGCGTTAATATCGGCGGCCGAACTCCCTGTCACATAAGGCGCCAAGGTGACTTGTCCATTGGCCGGCGTAGTCATTTTTCCTGCCGAATCAAACGTTAAGGTAGCTGGAACGCCGCCTGTATCCACCGATACCGGTGCGGCGGCATTGTCGGTAATATAATGATAGGCCGTCCAGTTCCTGGTCGGTGACGACTGCGGCCCAGCAACAAAATAAGTCGTCAATTTATGCGATGTGCCCAATGAATCATAAATGGATACTGAGGTTTGGTTGGTATACGAACTTGAGTCCAATGGGTTGAATGTCGCCGTAACCGGGACGTCGCTGTCAGCATTCAGATTAACGCCTAAATCCACAGCGGTCGTCGCCACAGGCAGACCTGTGGCGGCATTCAGCGACACTGTTTTCAATATACCCTGGCTGAATCCGTCAGCTTCTGAGGTGCCGTTGGGCGCATAGGCTAATAAAGCCTGTCCTTCGCTATTAACCACCACGCCATCTTTGTTTACCTTAAAAGCGCCGGCGCGGGTGTAGATCGTTGGCGAATTTACATCAGCCGGATCTTTTCGTAGCGTAAAAAAACCTTCGCCGCCGATAGCCATATCCAGACTGTTTTCAGTAGATTCTCGATTGCCCTGCTTAAACAACTGCGCCACTTCCGCAACTCTAACGCCAGACCCCGGCTGAGTTTTGCTGATACCGACCAGACTGCTGGCATAGACATCAACAAATTCAGACCGCGATTGTTTAAAACCCGTGGTATTGGCATTGGCAATATTATTACCGGTCACCGCTAAATTGTTGGCAGCGGCATTGAGTCCGCTTAATGCTGTTGAAAAACTCATCACATACCCCCGATTAAAGAATTTGTTTAACTGTATTGAAGCTGAATGCGCCCAAGCCCGTTAGGTTAAGCTGTACGCCATTCGTACCCTTATTCATCGATACGCTCTCAACCGTTGATTCAATAGCTGGCTGCACTACCGTATTAACGCCGTCGATAACGGCTTCCGCCTGAACTTTATACACCCCCGGACTCACCAGCGTACCCGCATCATTAATGCCATCCCACACAAAGGGCACTGAACCTGCCGATTGCTGCCCCAGATTAATCGTTCTGATCACATCGCCTGTCTGTGGATCGGTAATCTTGACATTAACCGTTGAAGAACTGGCTGAAAGATCAAAACTGCCGTTGATCTCGCCGCCGGCCACTGCCGACAGCAGCCCGTAATCAGAAGGTACTGATACCGTGCGCCCTACCAGGCTGGAGGCCTGTAAAGCCTGATCTGAACT
>SCST01000332.1 GCA_004299465.1 Methylovulum sp.
CTGAATACGAAAGCCTCGGCACCGGCACCGTCGTGACGCATCTTGTCACCGACCTTGATACGATTGATAATTTTATCGGCAATACCATCAGCAAATTGCTGATTGCCGTGCTGACCATTGCCGGTACGGCGGTAATCTTGCTATGGATGAACTGGCAATTGGGGCTGTTCATCCTGCTGCTGAACCCGGTCGTGATTTATTTCACCCGCGTCGTAGGCGCCAAAGTCAAATACCTGAAGTCCAGGGAAAACTCCGCCTATGAGGTCTTTCAGCAAGCCTTGACCGAAACGCTGGAAGCGATACACCAGATTCGCGCCAGCAACCGCGAGCAGCATTATTGCAAGCAATTGATCGCTTCCGCGCTTGCCGTTAAAGACAACTCCATCGCCTTTGCCTGGAAAAGCGATGCGGCAAGCCGTTTAAGCTTCCTCGTCTTCCTGTTCGGTTTTGATGTGTTCCGCGCCGGCGCGATGCTGATGGTGTTTTACGCCGACCTCAGCATCGGGCAAATGCTGGCGGTGTTCGGCTATTTGTGGTTCATGATGGCGCCGGTACAGGAAATCCTTAACATCCAGTATGCCTATTTTGCCGCCAAAGCCGCTCTTGCGCGCATTAACCGGCTCAATAGGCTAAAACAGGAACCGCAATATCCGCACCTGGAAAACCCTTTCCTGAATAAAAAAACGGTTGCTGTCCGTGTCGATAACCTGCATTTCAGTTACGGCGAAGAAAAAATTCTCAACGGCATCCACCTGTCTATAAAAGCCGGTGAAAAAGTGGCCCTGGTCGGTGCCAGCGGCGGCGGCAAATCGACCTTGATACAAGCACTGATCGGCCTTTACCCGGCTAACGAGGGCCATATCTATTTTGACGGCGTCGCTATTGAGCGCATCGGCCTGGATGTCGTCAGGGAACATGTCGTTACGGTGCTGCAGCACCCTATCCTGTTTAATGACACGATCCGCGCCAACCTGACCTTGGGTAAACCGGCTGCAGACGCCCAATTATGGGATGCGTTGGCTATCGCACAATTAAGCGATGCCGTCAAAGACCTGGAACAAGGCCTGGATACCATCGTCGGCCGCCAGGGCATGAGACTGTCCGGCGGCCAACGGCAACGCATGGCGATTGCGCGCATGGTCGTCGCCGATCCCAAAGTGGTGATTCTGGACGAAGCGACATCGGCGCTGGACAGCGAGACCGAGCATAACCTGCACCAGGCGCTGGGCGCGTTTTTAAAAGATCGTACAACCATTATCATTGCCCATCGCTTAAGCGCCGTCAGGCAAGCCGACCATGTTTATGTGTTTGAAGAAGGTAAAATCTGCGAACAGGGACAACATGAAACCTTAATCAACCAAAACGGCCTTTATGCAAAACTTTATGGTGAATATCAATAATCATGCCTGAGCTATACGATCTCCATTGCCATTCGACCGCTTCCGACGGCGCCTTGTCGCCAGCGGCTATAGTGTTGCGCGCGCATCAGCACGGCGTTACTGCGCTGGCGTTAACCGACCACGACACCACCGCAGGGCTCAGCGAAGCGCAAGCCAGTGCGGAGGCGACCGGGCTTAAGCTGATTCCCGGCATAGAATTGTCAACGCTATGGGAAAACCAATGTTTCCATATTGTCGGCATAGGCATCAACCCGGAACACCCACCCTTGGCCGAAGCCACGCGCAACCTGCAAAACACGCGCACCGAAAGAGCCGAAAAAATTGCCGACAAATTAGCTAAAAAGCGTATTCCCGGCGCTATGGAAGCGGTAAAAAAAGCAGCCGGAGACGGCATGATCACCCGCAGCCATTTTGCCGATTTTCTTGTCTCGCAACACCATGTCAGCACCCCGCAGGAAGCTTTCGACCGCTATCTCGCAAAAGGCAAACCGGCTTATGTCGCCACGCCGTGGGCGGAGCTGGACCTGGCCGTCAACTGGATTACCGAATCCGGCGGCATTGCGGTATTAGCGCATCCCTTGCGTTACAAGCTCAGCGCCAACTGGATGAAACGCTTGCTGACAGCGTTCAAAAACGCCGGCGGCCAAGGCATAGAAGTCATCACCGGACGCATTAGCAGCGATGAAATAAGATTGGCGGCAACACTGGCATCACGTTTTGAACTGGCCGGCTCTACCGGCTCGGATTTCCATTGCCCAGACCAATGGGTGGAATTAGGCCGGCTTGCGCCGTTACCCGGCCATATTAAGCCGGTATGGGAGTTGCTTAATTAGCTTTGTTTGTAGCTATTCAACCATCAAATGCAATGGAATGCAGATGACGCGGATGATTAAGATAATATAAGATTTTTCGTAACTATTCAGCACCTTGCTGTAGGGCGTGCCGCGCGCGCCTTCTCCGGCGCGATAACGTACCAGTCCGTTGATGGCGCGCGCAGCACGCCCTACAGCAAGGACCTGAATAGTTACCATTTTTCTTAGCTTATCTGTGGTTATCATATTTATCCGCGTCATCTGCGTTCCATTTTTCTAGCGGCTGAGTAGTAAGCTCTACTCGGCCGTTTATCCGCTTTTTCCACCAAACCTGGAGTTTTTGCATGATCACGTTTACTACCGCCGCTCTTTGCGACGCCCATTCGGCAGAAAACCACTTCCAGATTGCTGAGCCGCTGTTCAAATCCTACGGCGCCAATCCTGCATTTTGCGGGCGCATCACTACATTAAAAGTGTTTGAAAATAATGAGTTGCTTGTCCAAACCTTGGCGGAAAAAGTTGACAACCGGGTGTTGGTCGTCGATGGCGGCGGCTCGCATCACTGTGCGCTACTGGACGCAGAACTTGCCAAAACGGCCGTCGCAAACGGCTGGCAGGGCCTGGTTATTTACGGCTGCATACGGGATTCGGCAATGCTTGACCCGTTACCGATCGGCATACGCGCACTGCACACGCATCCGTTGAAAAGCCATAAAAAAGGCCACGGTGACCGTGACGTATTGATCAGTTTTGCCGGCGTCAATTTCAGGAAAGATCATTACTTATATACCGATACCGATGGAATCATCGTCTCGGAAACCCTATTGAGTTAAAATAATTCAAAATTAACCTACTAAAGAAGTCAAGATATGCAAATCGTACTCGCTAATCCCAGGGGATTCTGTGCCGGTGTAGACCGCGCCATTGAAATTGTCGACCAGGCGCTCGCAACATTTGGCGCGCCTATTTATGTCCGCCACGAAGTAGTCCATAACCGCACCGTCGTCGATGGACTAAAAGAAAAAGGCGCTATTTTCATTGAAGATTTAACCGACGTGCCTGTCGGTTCGCATTTGATCTTCAGCGCTCACGGTGTTTCCAAGCAAGTACAGCAGGAAGCCAAGGAGCGCAACCTGACTATTTTCGACGCCACTTGCCCGCTGGTCACCAAAGTCCATTTACAGGTTGCCAAGCATGCAAAATCCGACCGGGAAGTCATCTTGATCGGCCATGCCGGACACCCTGAAGTCGAAGGCACGATGGGGCAATATGAAAAATGCACCGAAAACGGCGGTATTTACCTGGTGGAAACGCCTGAAGATGTCAAAAACCTTAAGGTTAACAATCCCGATAATCTCGCCTACGTGACACAAACGACATTGTCGATGACCGACACCCAGATCATGGTCGATGCCTTGCGTGAACGCTTCAGCTCTATCCAGGACCAGAAAAAAGACGACATCTGCTACGCGACGCAGAACCGCCAGGACGCCGTCTATGAACTGGCAAAAACGGCGGACACCATCCTGGTCGTCGGCTCGCCCAACAGCTCCAATTCAAACCGCCTGCGCGAAATTGCCGAGCAATTGGGTAAACCCGCCTACCTGATCGATACCGCCAGCGACATGCAGCAAAGCTGGTTCGAAGGCGTTGATGTCGTCGGCGTTACCGCTGGCGCTTCCGCCCCCGAAGTCCTGGTCCAGGAAGTCATCAGCCGCTTAATGGAATGGGGCGGCCAATCGACGATTGAAATCCGGGGCATTGAAGAAAAAGTCGTTTTCTCGCTACCTAAGGGCTTGAAAAAGTAAACACAACAATGTCTGCCGAACCCGAAAGCATTCGCCTGGATAAATGGTTATGGGCCGCGCGTTTTTTCAAAACGCGCAAGCTTGCCGCCGATGCCATTGCCGGCGGCAAGGTGCATGTCAATAATCAACGTTCAAAACCCGGTAAGGAAATACGCCTGGGCGCGGTGCTGACTATCAGCAAGGACATGTACCGCTGGGAGCTTACCGTCACGGCGCTGAGCAGCCAGCGGCGCCCCGCCCAGGAAGCGGCATTGCTTTACGAAGAATCCCCTGAAAGCCATGCCAAGCGCCAACAGCAGGCCATGTTGCAACGCGAGCAACGGGAATTGTTCGCTTACAGCGGGCAGGACCATAAACCCAATAAAAAGGAACGGCGTTTGATCCATCGATTCAAGCAGGGTTGAGTTGACCATAATGGGCGCGACGGCACGGCTCGTCTGAG
>SCST01000333.1 GCA_004299465.1 Methylovulum sp.
CTAAGGAAGTCGTCATGCGCAACATAAAAGTTAACATCAGCGTCGGGTTTAGCGAAACAGAAGAATGCGTAACGGAAAATGATAGTGTTGAAAAAATGGATGATGGTTCGTTTAGATTGACCCTTGATTACCAAGACGAATTTAATATAGATCACTTAGAAAATGCACTCCTGCAAACAAGTTATCCTGCCTTATCCGAACATCTTGAACAGGCCTGTAAAAAAAGCCTGTTAAGAATCCGAGTTAGCCGGAACGGGTAGTCGCATTGAGGAACATCCAAGCCCTTATCAAGTGGATGGCGAGGTTGGGCGATTCACCTTTAAGACCTACGACGTGAAAGCCAAAAACAACAAGCCCCTTTTTGCAGGGATCGGGTTGTTCCCTACGCACAAAGGCCGACAGTGGTATCCAACCAGCGGCTTTAAAGAGGTCGCATTGATTTACGGAGCGGCGCAGCGCAGTTATCGGCAAACCATCAAGGTGTTTAATCATAGTCGCCGTCAGGAAGTTGGCGGTACCCCCCTGAATACGCGGTGTGATGTCAGCCAAGCTGAAGGTCTGAAAGTACTGGATTTTCTGACTCGAAAAGCGGGAAGCCTCTTCAAGGAACAGGGCTTCAACCCACAAGGTCTTCCAGAAGCGGATTGCACGGTTGTTAAACAGATTCCAGACGCGGCCTATCTTGAGCAAGAGAAGCTGCAACCCGCACTGACCGCAGTTTGTGAAGACATGGTCAAAAAAGGCTTGTCTGTTGAGGGCATTGAAAAAGTGCAGAATATCCTCTTCGCCAATAAAGCCTATGAAAAAGCTGGACAATGCGTCTACGTTCATAGCGATGATGTCGGGGTAAAAGAACAAAAACAGCATCGAGATAAAAAGTGGGGTGCCAAGGAACCGGCTGTCAATCAGAAAGAGGTCACAAAAGACAAGCGTCCAACCGTACAAAACACCGTTGCACGTATTGAACACACGGGCAAAGGCTTCACCTTGACGGGCCGAAACGTGTCGGAAATTTTAACGTTCGTATTGGCTTTTTTGCTGAATAATGCGCTGCTAAGGTTGAACATTAAGGTTTGTACCGATGGCCAGCGGTGTCTGCAAGATGCGATAGTGTCTTTTTTTTCATGGCACAGGCATCTGCCATTACTGCTGGACTGGTTTCATCTGGTTAAAAAGTTCAAAGAGGATTTGAGTCTTGCGTGTAAGGGGAGAGAAATCCGTAATCGCCATTTAAAATAATTGCTGGTCCTGTTATGGTTTGGGTGGGTTGACCAAGCTCAGGTCTATTTAGCCGCTATTCCCGCGACCGACATCAAGGATATCAAAGCCATTGCCCGACTCAGTGCTTATCTGCAACGTAATCGCAAAGGGATACCCTGTTATGCCATGCGCAGCAAGCTAAAGCTGCCCAACTCCAGCAATCCGGTGGAACGATGTAATAATCTGGTGACCGCCAAGCGTCAAAAGCATCAGGGGATGAGTTGGTCTGAAAATGGCTCTTATGCGTTGACCGCATTAAACGCTGTTACGGCTAATAAGGCTACACAGCAATGGGTAGCAAATTGCACGATTCCTTTTGTATGGGTGGCAAAGGCTGCTTAGGCTAATCGTACAGGTCGAAATTGTTGCCAGGCGTTTAGCAAGTCCTCATAACGAAAAGCAGTCGATCTAAAAAAATGGAGCAACCGGTGATAGCCGGCTTCATCCAACAACCAAAATCGACACAACGAGGTGACACCGATCATTTCAGGCGCTGCCATAAAACCAATCACGATGGCGCTAAACAACAGCCAGCTACTCTGTCTTGAAAAAATGCTTCGAAAATCACTCAAAGCCAGGTCAATGTAATTTTGCATGGGCTTTTCTCCTTTTTTAGGAGAAGAATCTATGCTTTCAATTAATTGTCAAAAAG
>SCST01000880.1 GCA_004299465.1 Methylovulum sp.
CGTATCCTTGCTTTTATTGAGTTCTTCAATGAAACCTTGGCAAAGCCGTTTCGCTGGACTTACATTGGCAAGCCCTTGCTCGTGTAAGTTATCGGATGTATTTCGGAAGGTGGGTACTAGCGTTAGTTTTTGGGGCGTAAGCATTTTAGCTTTGGTTTATCATGGCAAGTCTCGTTTGTTGCGGCGTGCAGATTTGTGCATTACTCACATTGCCTTCGTTTGGTTTCGTTGGTAAAGTCCGGTCATCGCTGGATTTGGTATTCCCCGCACATCGGGGCAAACTAAGTTCTTCGGGTTGGTGGTTGTTTGGCTTTGGCTCTGCTCACTGGCCTAACAAGTCGGTCAAAGGGACGCGCCGCCCGTTGGCGGTTTTGAAGTTTTGTTTTTATCAAGGTTCGGCGGCTTCGTTTCGCTTTCGTTGGCGGCGCGCCCCTTACCGTAACGTTAGGCTTTCGGAGGTGAAAGTGGTTGGTTTCGGTTTGCCTTCGTCAGCTTCAAAGGTGGCGGACAGTTTTTGGGTTTGTTTCGGGCTTCCGCTACAAAATTGTAGCTTGGTTTTGGCTGTTGCCCTGTTTGGTTTGCATTTCGGTTTACTCAGTTGGCTGCTTTGTTTGGCAAGCTTGGCGGGTTTAGCGGTTAGTTTCCGTTGCTCTCCAAACTCGGTTTTAGGTTTGCCTTGCGGGTTCCGGCGTTTACCTGAATCTCCGGCGGCAACGCTTGGCCTTTGCTGGGCGGCGTTTTCTGGCATCTGTTTAGTGTTGGCATCGGGCGTCGGGCTGCCCGCACACATCGGTGGCAAGGTTTCGCTTTTGTTGCGTCTGGGCTTGTGTGCTGGCGTCCCTGCCGCTTCTGCCTGCAAGCCGGATTTGGCTGTTCTGGTTTACGTTGGGTTTTGCTTTTCGGTTTGTTTCGTAACGCCTGTTGTCCGCAGGTTTGGCTTTGCAAGTTTTGCGGCCTCGGTTGCTTGCCAGTTGTCCTCGGCTTTTTCAGGTTGCCCGGTTTTAGCTCCGGTGGTAAAGTCCGGTCATCTTTGGGTTTGGTGTTAGCCGCACATCGGGACAATCCAAGCTCTTTGGATTGGTGGTTGTTTGGCTTTGGCGTTTATTACTCGGCCTAACAAGTCGGTCAAAGGGACGCGCCGCCCGTTGGCG